>DASXUJ010000099.1 GCA_036504895.1 Syntrophorhabdaceae bacterium | reverse complement strand
CAGGCAGGGTAGGGGCCGGCCTTGACCCGTGCGGGGCTATCCAGACTGCCTTTGAGCTGGCTGACGGGGAAGAGCGCGAGATTGTCTTCACCCTGGGCACGGGGTATGATTCCGACGATACGGGCAATCTGGCGCGCCGTTTTCGTGGACCGGGTGCGGCACGGGAGGCACTGGAAGCGATTTGGCAGTACTGGAACCGCACTCTCGGTGCGGTGCAGGTGGAGACACCGGACCCCTCCATCAACGTTCTGGCAAACGGCTGGCTCTTATATCAGACCCTGGCATGCCGCGTGTGGGGGCGGAGCGGCTTTTATCAATCGGGAGGCGCATTCGGCTTCCGGGACCAATTGCAGGATGTAATGGCCCTCATCCACACCGAGCCGCAACTCGTACGGCAGCACCTCCTTCTCAGTGCGTCGCGGCAGTTTACGGAGGGCGACGTGCAGCACTGGTGGCATCCGCCTGCAGGGCGGGGCGTCCGCACCCATTGCTCAGATGATTTTCTCTGGTTGCCCCTGGCTACCTGCCGCTATGTGCTGGCTACCGGAGACACGGGAGTGCTGGATGAGCCGGTAGGTTTTATCAAGGGGCGTCAGCTGAACGCCGAAGAAGATTCTTATTATGATCTGCCCAGCCCGTCGGAGGAAAAGAGCGGCCTTTACGACCACTGTGTACGGGCAATCCTCAGGGGCCTCAGGTTCGGTGAACACGGCCTTCCCCTCATGGGCTCCGGCGACTGGAATGACGGCATGAATATGGTGGGTAAAGACGGCAAAGGCGAAAGCGTCTGGCTCGCATTTTTCCTCTACGAAGTGCTCGTCAGGTTCAGCGAGCTCGCCCGCGTGCGCGGGGACCTCGCCTTCTCGGAACAGTGCAGGAGAGAAGCGGTCTCCCTCAAGCAGAGTATCGAAAAGAACGGCTGGGATGGCGGGTGGTATCTCCGGGCCTTTTTTGATGACGGCTCTCCCCTGGGTTCAGCACAGAGTCCGGAATGCCGGATCGATTCCATTGCCCAGAGCTGGTCGGTCCTGTCAGGGGCAGGTAGCGCCCCACGGGTGCGGCCGGCAATGGACGCAGTGGATGAGCTCCTCCTGCGCAGGGACCACGGGCTGGTCCAGCTCCTCGATCCGCCCTTCGACAAGTCGGACCTCAATCCGGGCTATATAAAAGGATATGTCCCCGGGGTCCGGGAGAATGGCGGTCAATATACACAGGGCGCAGTCTGGGCTTCCATGGCTTTCGCGGCCATGGGGGACGGAAAGCGTGCGTGGGAAATCCTCGACATGATCAATCCCGTGAATCACGGGGGAACGGTCAAGGGGATCAATACCTACAAAGTGGAGCCCTATGTGGTCGCGGCTGACGTATACGCGGTTCCACCCCACACCGGGCGCGGCGGCTGGACGTGGTACACGGGCTCAGCCGGATGGATGTACCGCTGTATCGTGGAATCCCTTCTCGGATTGAAACCGGAAGGGGACAAGCTGTATGTAAGGCCCTGCCTTCCCGCCGAGTGGACCGGTTTTTCCGTGCGCTATCGCTATCGGGAGACTCTCTACCGGATCAAGGTTATTCGGGCACCGGCAGGAGACGGCATTGCAAGGATCATTGTAGACGGACTGACGCAGGAGAACTCATGGATAACCATGGTCGACGACCATGAGCAACACTCCGTAGAAGTGACGATGCCGTCATAGGGGTGGACGCCCTCGTCCGTTGTGCCGGATCTCAATCGTAGAATCTCCCTTAGGCGCCCTTATCCGGAGCGCCCATCAGCTTCAGCCACCGGTAATGGGAGGCGATACCCGAGCGGAACGTGGGATGCTCCGCGTATTTTACCCCGTGGTCCCGGCATGTCTGTTCCACGATTTTCGTGAGTGCCGGGTAATGAATGTGACAGATCGTGGGAAGAAGATGGTGCTCGAGATGGAAATTTAACCCCCCGACGGGCCAGCGAACGATTCGGCTGTTGCGGGCGAAGTCGAGGGCGACCCGTGCCTGATGTACCGCCCAGGGGTTTTTCATGCGTCCTGTCTCTTTTTCGGGTTGAGGGAATTCCGACTGGCCCACGCAATGGGGAAGCTGAAAGACGACTGAAAGCATGATACCCAGAACGGAGACGCCCACGCAATAGAAGAGAAGAACGGCGCCCAGGGGGTGGAAAATGAAGGGAATGGCGAAGGCCCACGCGAAGAAGACCACCTTGCCGAAGACGAAAATTACCAGGTCCCATCCTTTGGGGCGTGGAAACCCGTGCCCGCCTATTCGACCCCGTATAACCCTTTTGAAATCGTCGACAAACTGCATCTTGGCCGCAAGAAACCCATAGAGGAGCCAGAGATACAGGTGCTGCCATCGATGAAAAGGGAGCCTGCGGCTATGGGGAGACAACCTGCCGAGAATACCGATGTCGACATCCGTATCGTAACCGGTGATATTGACGTACCGGTGATGGATGACCGAATGTTTCCAGAACCAGACGTAAGAGCTGACACCTGCGAGGTCCATGGTCATTGCCGCCAGTTTGTTGATCACGCGGTTTTTTGAATATGCTCCGTGGCCCCCATCATGGGCAATGTTGAACCCTATCCCCGCCACTGAAAATCCGAGCAGGATCGAGAGCGGAAGTGCCTGCCATATGCTCGAGGCCGTAAAAACAAGGAGGAGATAGAAAGTGATGAGTGAGGCGAGGATGATGCCGGTTTTGAGGTACATCTGCCGGTTGCCTTGCCTTGACTGCCCGATTACATGAGTGAAATATTCATCGACCCGGCGGCGAAGATCATTCTCAAAGGACCTGTCGTCTCCGAATTCCAGCTTCAGTATGGATCGCGTAGCTTGACCGGTCCGTTCAGCGGACGTCTGCCGGGGCCCCTCGGTTCCTGCCATCGCTGCTCCTGCGCATGGTTTCCTGAAAAATGCTGAGGATATATTAAAGGAGTGGCACAGATCTTCTGCCTTGCAAGACACCTGTGCCACCGGCGCATATTCAACGCCTTCCCGAATATTACTGTTTTAGCCGGTCACCGCGTTACTGGCGAGGGCTGCATGTTCCAAGGATATTCTCTTCCTCCAACATTTCCCAAAGTTTGGCGGCGTCATCGCCGGAAAACTTGAGCGTCCTCCACCCCTCCCCCTGGCCTCCGAAACAGACGGTGATAGGGGAGCTCTCTTCTTCACCTATTTCGATGTAGTCAACATTTTCCAAATTGAGGAATTTCTTGCCGATGGAGACGAATTTTGCCATGGTTTCCTCCTTCTTGTGAGATCGTTCTTAATGGGATTTATATATAATATGTGGAGTGAACCCCGGGCTTGTCAAGGCGAGGTCCGGACAAATTGTTCACGAAGGGGTTGAGTCCTGTGTCCGGTCTTCTATGCCTGAACCGGGTCGTGCTCGTCCATGGAGCGTTCATATTTTCAGATCTATTGATAACGGGCCGGCCGCCAGATACTTCCTCGCCGGGGTGTAAAGCTCTCCCGACAGCGGCCTCTTGGGCCCCGTCTATATTGCAAATACCCCCCTTCTCATTGTATAATGTTGCGCACACCTGATTACCAGGACAGCGATATTATTAACTTGTATTTAAGATGGGTAAAGGACATATCATGAAGGATCTTTCTTTTCTTAACGAGATGGAGAATGCCTCCGGGCAGAAGATATCCGGATGTTACCAGTGTTACCGGTGTACGGTCGGCTGCCCGGTGGTGAAAGAGATGGATATTTACCCCCACAGGGTTATACGGTACATCATCCTGGGAGAGAGGGAGCGTGTCCTCGCGTCGAAGACCGTATGGACCTGCCTCCAGTGCGTCACGTGCAGCGTGAGGTGCCCCAATGACATCGATATCGCCCATGTCTTCGATACAATCAGAAAAATTGCCATGAAAGAACGCACAGGGGCCGAGGAAGATACGTGGAAGTTCGATCGGCTTTTCCTGGAGAGTGTGCGTAAGCACGGCAGGCTCCATGAGATCGAGGCGGTCATTAAGTATAAGGTGGACAAGAAGAATTTCTTTGAAGATACGAAGATGGGCGTGGGAATGATGGTCAGGGGAAGGCTCGGGATACTCCCCCACAACATAAAGGACCGCAACGGGTTCAAGGAGATCTTTGCCCGTATAGAAGCCGAAAAGAAAGAGAGGGGTCAGGGCATATGAGGAAACTTACCTATTACCCCGGCTGTTCCATGAAGACTTCGAGCAAGTTTTACGAGCAATCGATCAAGGAGGTATTCTCGCTCTACGGGGTAGAGCTTATCGAGCTTGACGACTGGTCGTGCTGCGGGGCTTCGGCGGCGCCCACCATAGACGACACACTCTCTTATGCCCTTACGGCGCGGAACCTCAGCCTCGCCGAGGGCCTTGACCGGCCTTTCTTTGCCCCCTGCTCGGCCTGCTACAACAAATCGAAGATTACCAACGAAAAACTCCGGACGGACAAAACGCTGAGGGACGAGGTCAACCGCGCCATCGCACCGCTGAAATGCCTGGGCTCCGCAGAGGTTAGGAACATCATGGAGGTTTTCCACGAATATGTGGGTATAGAACGGATTGCCGGAAGCATCGTCTATGACCTGTCGGACCTGAAAGTCGTGCCCTACTACGGGTGCGTGCTTACCCGCATCATGGGAATGGACGCCTTTGACGACAAGGAGAACCCGGAGAGCATGGATACCCTCCTGTGGGCGGCGGGCACGGAGGTAGTGCCCTGGCCCTATAAGATGGAGTGCTGCGGGGCGAGCAAGACCCTCACGAACAAGGATATGACGCTGAGGCTTTCGGGCAAGATTATGGACATGGCGCTCAAGGTCGGCGCGGACGCGGTGGTCACGTCCTGCCCGCTGTGCCAGCTTAACCTCGATATCCTTCCCTACCTCGGGAGGGAGCAAGGGAACCTGCCTGTCCTCTTTCTCTCCGAGATCTTCGAGCTTGCCCTCTTCGGAAGGCTTTCCGGAAAAGGCTCCCATATCATAGCCCCCTCCGGGATCGCGGAGAAGGTGAAGAAAATCGTCCCGGAGGTCTCCCTTCGAACTCCGGCATAAGAACCCGATTTTTTCCGGAAGAAAGAAATAGGATAGTGAGAAATGACGGATATGCAAGAAAAACTTGATTTCATCAAAAAATATGACCCTGAAGGGGCTGACAAGCTGACGAGGCTCCTCGAGAGAAAGACCGCCCTCAAAGAGGGGAACGTCTATGGGGAGAAATTTACGGACAGGCAGTTCTCCCTGGTCTTCGATCCCCTTCTCGCCATGTCGCTGGAGAAGGCGAGAATCCTGGAAGCGCTGCAGGGCGGCGATGATACGGTCAGGGGCTTGTCCGCGAAGCTCGGGCTCAGGGAGGACCTCTGTTTCCGTCACCTGAAGGAACTTATGAGGAGAAACCGGGTCGAGATATCAGGTCACGTGGGAAGAGATGCATCATTCAGAACAAGAGCGTAGGAAGGCGGGAAAACCGGTTGCCTTTCAGGCGCAGGGAGTTTTAGGCAGGAGGATATGGAAAAGGTAGGAAAGGTACTCGTAATCGGCGGCGGCATAGGCGGGATGGAGGCATCCCTCGATCTCGTGGAAGCGGGGTACAAGGTGTATCTCGCCGATGAGAAGCCGAATATCGGCGGTAAGATGTCGCAGCTCGACAAGACGTTCCCCACCAACGATTGCTCCATGTGTATCATGGCGCCCAAACTGGTGGAGGTGGGCCGGAACCCCAATATAGACCTTCTTATGAATACGGATGTGGTGGGTCTTGAAGGTGAGCCGGGTAATTTCAAAGTAACTTTGAGGCGGAGGCCCCGCAGAGTGATGCCGGAGAAGTGTACCTCCTGCTCCCTGTGCGCCCCCCAGTGTCCGATCGACGTGAGCAATGACTATAATGTGGGTCTTTCCAGGAGGACCGGCGCCTATATCAGCTTTCCCCAGGCCATACCCTCGACCTATGCCATCGACAGGGAGATCGCGCCCTGCGTGAACAGGTGCCCCGTAAATCTCAACGCGAGAGATTACGTGGGTCTCATCGCCGAGGGCAGATTTCTTGAAGCCCTCGACCTTATCAGGGAAAGGCTCCCTTTCCCCGGCGTCATAGGCCGCATATGCGCCCACCCCTGCGAGGAAGAGTGTCTGAGGGGACGAAAGGTGGATCAGCCGGTCGCCATATGCGCCCTGAAGCGCTTCGTGGCCGATTACGAGGCGGGCGTGAGGGATATTCCCGTACCCGCGACAGGGCCCGATAAGGGAAAGAAGGTCGCCGTAATCGGCGGAGGGCCCGCGGGACTCGAATGTGCCCTGGAGCTTCGCAAGGCCGGCTATGGCGTGACCGTCTTCGAGGCCCACGACAAGCTGGGCGGCATGCTCTACGTGGGCATTCCCGCCTACAGGCTTCCCAAGGAAGAATTGGCCCGCGAGGTCTCCATCGTCGAGAAGATGGGCATCGAGGTCAAATATAATACACGAGTAGGCAAGGATATAGGGGTCAACGAGATCCACGACTCCTATGATGCGGTCTTTATCGGCGCGGGCGCCCATGGCGGCCGGAGCCTCGGCCTCGATAACGAGGACGCCCGGGGAGTGATCGGAGGCATCGCCTTTCTCCGGTCCGTGGCAACAGGCGAGCCCGTGGAGATGGGGGAGAAGGTCTTCGTCATCGGCGGCGGCAACGTGGCCATAGACGTGGCCCTTACGGCCCGCAGGCTCGGAGCCAAAGAAGTCCATATGGCGTGCCTCGAAACATGGGACCAGATGCCTGCCCACAAGTGGGAGGTCGACCAGGCAGTGGAGGAAGGCGTGAGGGTCCACACGTCGTGGGGCCCGAATGAGATACAGGTGAAGGACGGCGCAGTGAAAGGCGTCGAGTTCAGAAGGTGCACGGATGTATTTGACGAGGCGGGCAGATTCAGCCCCCGCTTCGATGAATCGGTCACCATCGCTTACGACGCGGACACGGTCATACTCGCCATCGGGCAGAGCATGGATACGGGCTTTTTAAAAGACCTGCCGGGTCTTGAGGTCCTGAGGGACGGGCGGGTGAAGGCGGACCCGGTGAGCCTCGAGACCACGGTCGCCGGGGTGTTTGCCGGCGGCGATGTGGTAACAGGGCCGAAGATGGCCATCGACGCCATTGCCCAGGGCAAGGAAGCATCGGAATCGATCATCCGCTTTCTCGAAGGTCGCAACCTCAAAGCGGGCAGAAGGGCGAAAGAGGATAAGCTCGTGGAGGACATTCCATCCTTCATAGAGAAGCGGGCAAGGGTGGCCATACCGTCCTTGCCTGTTCCCGAACGTTCCGGTTTTCAGGAGGTCTTTCACCCCCTGACGGCGGAGGATGCCAGGCGCGAGGCGGAGCGCTGCCTCAACTGTCGGAAATGTCTCGGATGCAGGATCTGTGAAGAGTTCTGCAAGCCCGAAGCGATAAATTATTTCGAGACCCCCACGGAGGAGACCATCGAAGTGGGGAGCATCATCGTGTCGAGCGGTTTTGAGCCCTATGACGCGACGCAAAAGCCCGAGCTGGGGTACGGCATATATCCCAATGTGGTGACCAGCGTGGAATTCGAGAGGATTCTCTCCGCCACCGGCCCCACGGCGAGTGTCATCATGAGGCCCTCCGACGGGAAGATACCGAAAAAGATCGCCTTTCTCCAATGCGTGGGGAGCAGGGACAAGGTGAACGAATACTGCTCGTCCGTCTGCTGCATGTATGCCACCAAAGAAGCGGTCATCGCGAAAGAGCACCAGAACGATATCGAGCCCACCATCTTCTATATGGACGTCCGCGCCTTCGGGAAAGGGTTCGACCAGTATTACGAGAGGGCGAAAGGCGACCACGGGGTGAGGTACGTGAAATCCCTCGTATCCCGGGTGCTCGAGGATTATGAGACGAAAGACGTGGAGATCGTCTATGTCGATGAAGCCGGGGAGCTTCAAACGGAGTCGTTCGACCTCGTGGTCCTCTCCGTAGGCATGAGGCCCGCCGAGCACCTTGCCGGGCTCGCGTCCGTACTCGATCTTGATCTTAACGAATACGGCTTTATAAAGACCGACCGATCGAACCCGCTCACTACGTCCCGTCCGGGCATCTATGTGAGCGGCGCCTGCGAATCACCGAAAGACATACCCGAAACCGTGATCCAGGCAAGCGGCGCCGCGTGCGAGGCGGGGTCGATCATCTCGGAGGCGCGCGGTAAAGACCTTACCATTAAAGTCCTTCCCGAAGAGAAGGACGTGGAAGGGGAAGAGCCCCGGATCGGCGTTTTCGTCTGCAACTGCGGCGTCAATATCGGGGGCGTGGTCAATGTCCCCGAGGTCCAGGCCTACGCGAGGAGTCTCCCGAATGTAGTGCTCTCCGACGAGAACCTTTTCACCTGCTCCCAGGACACGCAGGAGAAGATGAAGAAGCTCATCGACGAGCACGGCATAAACAGGGTCGTCGTTGCCTCCTGCTCCCCCAGGACCCACGAGCCTTTATTCAGGGCTACCATTCGGGATGCGGGACTCAATAAATACCTTTTTGAAATGGCGAATATCAGGGACCAATGCTCCTGGGTCCATATGCAGGATAAGCCGGGCGCAACCCGGAAGGCAAAGGACCTGGTGCGGATGGCGGTCACGAACGCCAACTATATCAAGCCCCTCAAAGAAGTGATGCTCGATGTAAACAAGAAAGCCCTCGTGGTGGGAGGCGGCATCGCGGGTATGACTGCGGCACTGCACCTGGCCAACCAGAATTTCGAAGTTTTTCTCGCTGAAAAATCGGAGGCCCTGGGAGGGAACCTGAGAGGCCTCTTCCATACCGTGGACGGTCTCGATCTTCAGGAATACCTTGCCGGAACAATGGAGCGGGTTACAAGCCATCCCCTGATCCATGTGATCACGAATGCCGAGGCGGTCGACCATTCCGGCTTCAAGGGAAGTTTCGAGACGGGCTTCAGAATCGGTCCGGAGAGAAGATACGAAAAGATCGCTCACGGGGTGGTCGTCCTCGCCACGGGCGGGGAGGAGCTGAAGCCCGCGGGGACCTATCTTTACGGTGAAGACGAGCGGGTCATGACGCAGATGGAGCTGGAAGAGAGGCTCGAGGGCAGGGGACTTTCCAATGCGACGAGGATCGCCATGATCCAGTGCGTGGGCTCCCGTAATGATGAAAGGCCTTACTGCAGCCGTATCTGCTGCACAAGCGCCGTGAAAAACGCCATCGCGATCAAGGAGAAAACGCCGGAAACGGACGTGGTGATCTTTTTCAGGGATATGATGACTTATGGGTTCCTCGAAAAATATTACCTCAAGGCACGAAGGCTCGGGGTGCGGTTCATCCGTTTCGAAAAGCAGGCGCCTCCTGTAGTCGAGGCGCGGGAAGGCGGCCTCTTCGTGGCCTCCCACGACCCTTCGGTAGGCGAAGAAGTGGTATTTCAGGCCGATTTCATAGCCCTGAGCAGCGCGATCATACCGAGAGAGAATAAGGAGCTCGCCACCCTTCTCAAACTACCCAGGACCAACGAGGGCTTTTTCCTCGAAGCCCACATGAAGCTGCGCCCCGTCGA
This sequence comes from Syntrophorhabdaceae bacterium, assembly GCA_036504895.1. Lineage (NCBI taxonomy): Bacteria > Pseudomonadati > Thermodesulfobacteriota > Syntrophorhabdia > Syntrophorhabdales > Syntrophorhabdaceae > Syntrophorhabdaceae bacterium. The sequence goes on along the minus strand of DASXUJ010000099.1, from coordinate 33,008 downwards.
TTTCGCCTCTGACGGCATGTTTGTCGCGGGCCTTTGTCATTCACCGAAGAGCCTGAAAGAGTCGATTGCCCAGGCGGAAGGCGCGGTAGCAAGGGCGCTCACCATCCTGTCGAAGGAGCAGGTGGCCGCGGGCGGTATCGTGGCCCATGTGGATGCCGAGCAGTGCGCGGCCTGCCTTACCTGCGTCAGGGTTTGCCCCTATTCGGTGCCGGTAATAAACGAGAAAGGCGAGGCGGAGATAGATATTACCAAGTGCAAGGGCTGCGGCTCATGCGCTGCCGAGTGTCCCGCGAAAGCGATAGACCTGATGCACTATAGAGATGTGCAGATTATAAAGAAGGAACAGGCCCTGTGCGAAGAGGAACCGGACGAGGCTGCCGTATTATAGACGGGATAAGGAGAGGGAATGGAAAGGTTCGAGCCTGAGATAATCGCCTTTTGCTGCGAATTTTGAGGATATACCGCCGCGGACCTGGCAGGTTCGATGAGATTGACGTACCCGACGAATGTGAAGATCGTAAAGGTCCCCTGCACGGGCAGGGTCGATATAATCCATATATTGAAAGCCTTTGAAAGCGGGACGGACGGGGTCTGTCTCGTGGGGTGCCTCGAGGGGGACTGCCATTATCTGAAAGGCAACCTCAGGGCGAGAAAACGGGTGGAGTATGTGAAGCAGCTCCTCGACGAATGCGGGATCGGGGGAGAGCGGGTCGCCATGTTCAACTTGTCCTCCGCTCAGGGCCAGCGGTTCGCCGAGATTGCACGGGAAATGACGGCAAAAGTAAGAGACCTGGGGCCAAGCCCCGGGAGAAAGCGCCTCGATCCATGATGAGCCGGGACAGGCGGATAAAGAAGGAAGCAATAAAGGAGTCGAAATGATAGTAGCGAACCGAAAACCTTTTGAAGAGATCCTCGCCATGGTTAAGCCTTACTCGAAGATACTTCTCCTCGGCTGCAACGAGTGCGTGACGGTCTGCGCGGCCGGAGGCGCCAAGGAAGTGGCGGTCCTCGCATCCGAGATAAGACTCGCCAGACAGAAAGAAGGATCGCCGGTAGAGGTAAAGGAGCACACCCTCGAAAGAAACTGTGACCCTGAATATGTAGAGAGCCTGAAGCCGATAATAAAGGAGTACGAGATTATCATATCCATGGCCTGCGGGTGCGGCATCCAGTTCGTGGGGGAGCACTACAGGGAGAAGATCGTGCTGCCCGCGGTCAACACCACTTTCGACGGAGTGACCGAAGAACACGGCGTATGGACCGAGCGTTGCCTCGGCTGCGGCAATTGTATCCTCGACCGGACCCTGGGCATCTGCCCCGTGACCCGGTGCGCGAAAAGCATCTTCAACGGCCCCTGCGGCGGCTCCCAGGGGGGGAAGTGCGAGATCAATAAGGATACGCCCTGCGCATGGCAGCTCATAGTCGACAGATTCAAAGAGATGAATATGCTCGACAAGTACCTTGAGGTCCAGCCTTTGAAGGATTGGTCCACGAGCAGGGATGGGGGACCGAGAAAAAGGATCAGGGAGGATTTAAAGATATGAGCACAGCGAGCAATCTGGAGAGAGTCCTTGCCAGCGGGGCCTTTGCCGTCACGTCCGAGTGCGGTCCTCCCCGGGGAACAGATCCGGAAGTGGTTAAGAAGAAGGGCGGCTTCCTTAAAGGGTACGTGGACGGGGTAAACGTCACGGACAACCAGACGAGCGTGGTAAGGATGAGCAGCTTTGCCGCGTCCTTAATCCTGAAACAGATGGGGTTCGACCCGATCATGCAGATGGTCTGCAGGGACCGGAACAGGATTGCCGCCCAGAGCGACATCCTGGGAGCGGCGGCATGGGGCATCAATAACCTCCTTTGCCTCTCCGGCGACCACCAGAGCTTCGGGGACAACCCGGGCGCAAAAAATGTCTTCGACATAGATTCCATGCAGCTCATCCAGACCGTGCGGCGCATGAGGGACGAGGGGAAGTTCGTAAACGGGGAGGAGATCAAGGCGGGCAGACCCGGTATGTTTGTCGGGTGCGCGGAGAACCCCTTTGCTGATCCGTTTGAAATAAGGGCCATGCGTCTCGCGAAGAAGGCAGCCGCCGGCGCCGAGTTCGTTCAGACCCAGTGTGTCTTTAATGTGGATAAATTCGAGAAATGGATGGAGCAGGTCCGGGACCTTGGGGTCCATGAGAAGATCTATATCCTTGCCGGTGTTACCCCCTATAAATCGATCGGCATGGCGCGCTATATGAAGACCTCCGTGCCCGGCATGGATGTGCCCGAGGAGCACATAGAGCGCCTGAAAGGTGTGGCCAAGGAGAAGGTGGCGGAGGAAGGCATCAACATATGCCTCGAGATCATCGAGAGGATGAAGGGCATTAAAGGCGTGGCGGGTGTGCATATCATGGCCATCGAGTGGGAGGAGAAGGTTCCCCAGATCGTGGAGCGGGCAGGACTCTATCCGAGGCCCTAAGGGCCGGGTCGAAAGAGGACGGAGCAATAGAGGCCACGCCGGCTGTTGAGTCAAAAGTTTCTCAAATTATCTTAATTTATCGAGGCCTTAAGCCGATCAAGTAGATAATGACCATCACGCGAGGCATGAACATAAAGATCATTACAGGGGAGGACGCGGCGACCGGGCAGGTTCAGGTCGCAAACTCGGTGGTCTATGATATTGCAGGGGGCAAGGCGGTCCTCGCCCAGACGGACCCCCCGATTCATTCATCGATGGTCCAGAAAGAGCTTGTCGTCACCTATGTGGTGCGCGAGGAGAAAGGCACTGTCCGATACGGGTTATCCGTCGGCGTAATCGAGTTCCTTGAAGATTACAGGCTCGCTTCCTCCGAGAAGGTCAGGGCATTCCGTGTTTCCCTCAAGACCGACCCCGAGCCGTACAACATCAGGATGTATTTCCGGGCGGAGCCTTCGAGCCGGAGCAATATCTCCATGACGGTAGACGGTAAACAGGTCACGGTCATAGATCTTTCCCTGGGAGGCGCAAAATTCAGCCATGACAAGCGGCTGGTTCTGGTGCATTACGAGACCGTTCACTTTGTGTTGGCCATGGATGGAATATCATTAAATATCGAGGGACGGGTCCTCAGGACGTGGGGTGGAGGGGATGAGAGGCTGAAAAACGGTCTCATGTTCGCTTCCGCGGAATTCCGGAACATGGACAGGGCCGTCGAAGACCGTCTCTATCGCAAATTAATCGAAATAGAAAGGGAGAATCAAAGGATATAATCGTCTCCGCCCCGTGCGGGGCGAACCTCGATCACGCTGCCATCAGGCCTTAATCGCCTATACTTATGAAAGGCGGAACTCGGCAAGCTTTTCCGCAAGGGCACGGATATGGGCCGGGGAGGTCCCGCAGCATCCGCCTACCAGCCTGGCCCCAGCCTTAATGCATTCGGCCACGCCTTCGGCGAATTCGGCAGGAGACATGGTGAAAAAGGTGCGGTTATCCACGAATTGCGGTTTCCCGGCATTCGGCTGGGCCACGATCGGCAGTGCGGTATTCCCGCTCATGACCACCACTATTTCCGCTATCTGGAAAGGGTCCAGGTTTCCGCAGTTTGTACCCACCGCGGAGACTCCCGCCTCCGTGAGAGCCGCTACACAGTCTTTGGCTGAATTCCCCATGACGGTTTTTCCACCCCCCACCAAGGTATTGAAGGTCATGGAGGCTATGACGGGAAGACCGGAGGCGTCCTTGCAAGCCCGCACCGCGATGAGGGCCTCTTTGAGCTCGAACATGGTCTCGATGATGAAGCCGTCAACCCCGCCTTCGGCCAGAATGGCCGCCTGCTCCCGGAAGGACTCGTAAGCCTCGTTTTCAGGAAGAGGACCGTAGGGTTTGAGCATCTTTCCCGTGGGGCCCATATCTCCTAATATATAACGGTCTTTCCCCGCCGCGTGCCTGGCGAGTCGGACACCGGCGAGATTCGCCTCTCTCACGTCGAGAGTCGATTTGTGAAATTCCATGTTGGCACGGTTAAGGGTGAAGGTATTCGTGGTAACGAAATCGACCCCGCAATCCACATACTGCCGGTGGATTTCGAGCACCGCATCAGGATGAGTGAGGTTGTTGGAAGCCCCCATCTCGAGACCCTTCTCTGCCAGTTGAGTACCCATGGCGCCGTCAATGAGGATAATCCTATCTCCTGAGGATATAAATTCCGAAAGGTTCATAATTTTCACTCCAGTACTCGCGATGCTGCGCGTTGTGCATTATTTTACAACGGGAATATACGAAAGGGCAAGCCCAAAGGCCGTTTCAGCCCGAGCGGTCTTTTTTGTGCGGGACGTCTCCTTGACCGTATTCTCAAAAACCGGGTATAATGAGTCAATAATGCCGAAGGTGTCCGACCGGCAACCGGGTCAGTCGCGGTGCGAGGGACACCCGTCGTAACCCACACAAGGAGGGTATGCTTTGAAAACAGTCATTCTCTTTGGAAGTCCGCGCAAAAAAGGTAATACGATTCAGCTCGCCCGGGCAGTTTCCGATACGTTGAAAGCCAGGGGCGGCAACGTCCGGATGCTCTACCTCAACGATCTCAATATCCGACCTTGTCAGGGCTGTTACTCCTGCTTAAAAACCGGGCTATGCAAGATCAATGACGACATGAAGGATATAAGAAAATATGTCCTCGAATCGGACCTTGTCGTCTATGCCACGCCGGTGTACTGGTTCGGGCCGTCGGGCCAGCTCAAGCTCGCCATGGACCGCTCCATAGCTTTTATGGATGAGGAATACAAATCGAGAGTGAAGGGGAAGAGTGCCATTACCCTTATGACCTGCGGTGATGCAGATCTTGAGACCTGCGGGCCCTCTCTCGGCATATTTCAGAAAACTTTCGATCTTCTCGGGATGAAGTGGCTGGGGAGCGTGGAAGCTCCGGGATGTGACGATAAAGGACCGGTGAAGCCCGAATATTTAGAGAAGGCGGTACAGCTCGCCGAATCGGCGGTATGAACGTAGCGAAAGGGCTCTATTCCATCACGAAAAAGGTGGGCAAGGCCGTCTGGGACTACCAGATGCTCAAGGAAGGCGACAAGATCATGGTCGCAGTCTCGGGAGGGAAAGACAGCCTCTGCCTGCTCAGGATTATGCAGGAGAGGATGAAATACGTGCCCGTCCGCCACGAGATAGTCGCCTGTCACGTGGATATGGGGTTCCCCTGGATGGATATCGCCGGCCTTGTCAAATATTTCGAGCAGGAGGAGGTCCCTTACGTGATCGCCCACCCATCCGAAAAATGGAGGGGCGACGAAGAGGCGCCCGGCTGCTTCTGGTGCAGCTGGAACAGGAGGAAAGCCCTTTTTGACGAGGTCCGCCACAGGGGGGCCACAAAACTCGCATTTGCCCATCACATGGATGATATCGTGGAGACCATGCTTCTCAACCTCTTTTTCCAGGGTGAGATAGGCACCATGCAGCCTTGCCAGGAGATGTTTCACGGGAAGCTCCATATTATAAGACCTTTGGCTTATGTGGAGGAAAAAGAGCTTGTCCGTCTGGCAACGCGCCTCGAGTTGCCTGTTATCGCTTCGAAATGCCCTCACGGCGATACATCGAAGAGAAGCATGGTGAAGGGGCTCGTGACGGAGCTGAAGAAGCATAACCGGAACGTAAAAAAGAATATTTTTCGCAGCCATACCCGCATCAGGACCGATTACCTCCTCGATAAAGCGGATCTTCCCCTCCGGGGCACTGTCGAAAAGAAGGGGTAAGAGGACTCTCTTGCAGCCCCAAACCCATAGTGACACCGGACATTCGAAAGAGGGCATCGTTGACAATTCAGAGACCCTATTATATACTGAACGTAAGTTCACATGAACCATCGTTCAATAATCAGAAACCTCGTCAGGCTCACCCCTTCTTCTAAATATTTATTTTCCGGATGGGCCCAAAGAGAGAAAAGAGAAGGAAAGAAAGAGGAGCGGATGATTTTATCAAGGGCCCGGCTGGGTCTTTTTTGTTTTATGACGGCCCTTATTTTTCTCCCCCATTCGGCGTGGACCGCCGCAATCGCCCCGGGAGAAGCCCTGACCCTGTCGCGGGCGGTCGAGCTTGCCGTGACGAAACATCCGGTTATCATTGCAGGCATCAACACGGTAAAGGTGAACGAAGCAAGGATAGGCGAGGCGAGGGCCAACTACTATCCACAGCTCAGTATCACGGAGAACTACCTGAGATCTCTGCCTGCTTCACGGGGAACCACCTCGGTCACCTCCACCCCCGGGCTTCCCTCCGGCACGACCTATTCCACGACATCGACCGGTGTGTTCGACCAGTATACGACCAGCGCAAACCTGACCCAGACGATCCTCGATTTCGGCAAGACGGCGAGTCAGGTCAGGATTCAGACTCTGACCACGGACTCGACCCGGGCGGACTTGGAAAATGCAAGAAATCTCGTGGCCTTCAATGTGAAACAGGCATATTTCAATCTTCTTCAGGCACAGAGGAACAGAGAGGCGATACTGGAGACGGTGCGCCAATTCGAGTCCCATCTTCGCCAGGCCCAGGGGTTCTACAAGGCGGGGACCCAGCCGAGGTTCGCTATTACCAAGGCCGAGGTAGATCTCAGTAATGCCAGGGTCAACCTCATTAAAGCGGAGAACCAGGTGAGGCTCGCAAAGGTGACCCTCAATAACGCCATGGGTGTACCCGACGCACCCGAAGATTACCGGCTGGCCGATTCCCTTGCTTTCGAGTCCTACCCGATGTCATTCGAAGAAGCCCTTCACAGGGCTTACGGCGGGCGCTCCGACCTCCGCTCGATCGTAAGGAAAAAAGATGCAGCGAAAGAATCGATCAATCTGTCGCACAAAGGTTTTTTACCGGTGGTGACCGGCAATGCAACGTACTATTATACGGGCTCTTCCTTTCCCTTGAACGAGGGCTGGTCCGTGGGTGCGATCCTCAGCCTGCCGATCTTTTCCGGGTTTCTCACAAAATACCAGGTCCTCGAAGCGGTATCGGCCAGGGATGTGATCTCTGCAAACGAGCAGGCCCTGAAGCAGGACATACTCCTCCAGGTCCAGCAAGCCTATTCGAATCTCAGGGACGCGTCGGAGAGAATTACCGCTACCCGGATAGGTGTGAGACAGGCCAGGGAGAATATGGACCTCGCACAGGGCAGATACAAGGCGGGTGTAGGCAACCCCATAGAGATAACCGATTCGGTGGCGGCCTTCGGCACGGCGGAGATCTCTTATACCCAGGCCCTCTACGATTATAGAGTCGCGGTGGCAGCAATTGAAAACGCTATAGGTGGGCGATGAAAAAACGGATCTTCGCAGGGGCATGTATTCTTGTTCTCATCGGGGCGTCAACATGGTATTTTCTTGCGGGAAGGAAGGGCGCGCCCCAATACAAGACCGCACCGATAACCGTGGGCGCCATACGGGCCACCGTGACCGCCACGGGTACGGTGAATCCCGTGGTGACGGTCAATGTGGGCACCCAGGTATCGGGTACGATCAAAGAGATCCATGCCAACTATAACTCTGTAGTGAAGAAAGGGCAGATTATCGCCCGGATCGACCCCTCCACCTTTCAGGCCCAGGTCGACCAGGCGCGGGCCAATCTGAGACAGGCGGAGGCGACCCTCCTCAGTCTCAAGGCAACGGCGCTCAATACGAAGAGGACCCGGGACCGGAATAAAGAGCTTATCTCCCGGGAGCTCATCGCCCAGGCCGACTTCGATACGGCGGATGCCGCCTGGCTCTCCTCGGAAGCCCAGGTGAAGGCCCAGGAGGCACAGATCGCACAAAATAAAGGCGCTCTCGATTTCGCGGAGACAAACCTCCGATATACCAAAATACTTTCCCCGGTGGACGGCATAGTGATCACCAGGAATGTGGATGTGGGCCAGACCGTGGCGGCGAGCTTTCAGACCCCCACGCTCTTCTATATCGCCCAGGACCTGACGAGGATGCAGATCGACACCAATGTGGACGAGGCGGATATCGGGAAAATAAAGGTCGCCCAGGATGTCGATTTCAATGTAGATGCCTATCCGGATATTCTCTTTAAAGGCAAAGTCGCCCAGGTGCGGATCTCGCCCATTACCGTACAGAATGTGGTCACCTATGATGTGGTGATCCAGGTGGAGAATAAGGATCTCAGGCTGAAGCCGGGCATGACCGCCAACGTCTCCGTGATTACCTCGGTCAGGGAAAAGGTGCTGCGCCTGCCGAACGGGGCCCTCAGGTTCCGGCCCCAGGAGAAGGAGGTCCGTCAGGGGACCCCGGGGACGGGAGCACGCAAGGGCCGGGCGGTGTGGGTCCTCTCGGAAGGAAAGCCGAAGCGGGTGCAGGTCAGGACCGGCATCAGCGACGGCGCGTATACTGAAATAGAGGCCGGGGATCTCGCGATAGGCCAGGAGGTCATTACCGAATCCCTCACGAAAACGCCCAATGGCGCACCTGCCTCACTCGTCCCGAGGGGCCGGAGATAAATGGCACTTATCGATATCCACCAGATCAGCAAAATCTATCAGGTGGGCGATATGGAGGTGCGAGCCCTCGACGCCGTTTCCCTGACTATCGGTCAGGGAGAGCTGATGGCCATTATGGGCCACTCCGGCTCAGGCAAATCTACCCTCATGAATATCCTGGGTTGCCTCGATACGCCTACGGAAGGACATTATTTTCTCGAAGGTACGGATGTGGCCGGCCTTGCGCGAGATGAGCTCTCGGAGATCAGAAACAGGAAAATAGGCTTCGTCTTTCAAGGGTTCAACCTTCTTTCCCGCACATCGGCCCTGGAGAACGTGGAGCTTCCCATGCTTTACGGCGGAGTAGGCGTCAAGGAGAGAAGGGAAAAGGCGCTCACGGCCTTGCAGAAGGTAGGATTGGAAGGCAGGGAGCACCACAGTCCGAACCAGCTCTCGGGGGGGCAGCAGCAGCGGGTCGCGATCGCACGGGCCATAGTGAACAGGGCGCCCATCATTCTCGCGGACGAGCCCACGGGCAATCTCGACAGTAAAACGAGCGTAGAGATCATGGAGCTTTTTCAGCAGCTCAACAGTGATTCGAATATCACCGTCATCCTCGTCACCCATGAGCCCGATATTGCCGCCTTCGCAAAAAGGGTGATACGATTCACCGACGGCCGCCTCGTGGCCGACGGACCTGCCGACGCGTTGCGCCCCGGATGTGAGCCCTCCCATGATTGACGTACCCTGGACCGCGCGTATTGCCCTTCGGGCCTTGCAGGTAAACAAGATGCGCTCTGCCCTCACTATGCTGGGCATTATTATCGGAGTGGGGGCGGTGATCGCCATGCTGGCGGTGGGCACAGGGGCAAGCAGGCAGATCGCACAGCAGATATCGAGCATGGGGAGCAATCTTCTCATCGTGATGCCGGGAAGCTCCACCTCGGGCGGCGTGAGGATGGGCTCGGGCAGCCAACCCACGCTCACGGTGGGCGACGCGGAGGCGATCCTCAGGGACTGCCCGGCCGTGGCAGAGGCGGCGCCCTTGTTGAGCGGCACCGCACAGATCGTCTACGGCAACATGAACTGGTCCACAGGCGTGTGGGGCACCTCTCCGTCCATGCTTATAGTGAGGGACTGGCCCCTGGCCGAAGGGCGGTCCTTTACCGAAGAGGACGTAAGGAGCGCGACAAAGGTGGCCCTTATCGGCAGGACTGTGGCGGAGAGCCTTTTCGGGGGAATCGAGCCCCTCGAGCAGATTATCAGGATAAAGAAGATACCCTTCAGGGTAATCGGCATTTTGGAGACGAAAGGCCAGTCAGCGCAGGGACAGGATCAGGACGACACGATCATGGTGCCTGTCAGTACGGCCCAGAAGAAACTCTTCGGAATGGCATTTCCGGGTATGGTGCGCACCATAATGGTGAAGGCCAGGAGCCTCGAGGACCTGGGCAATGCCGAGCAGCAGGTGCAGGCCCTCCTGCGGCAGAGGCACCATATAAGCTTTAAGCAGGAACAGGATTTTACCATAAGGAACCTGACCCAGATGATGCAGGTGACGGAACAGTCGGCCCATGTAATGACCCTCCTTCTGGGGGCCATCGCTTCCGTCTCCCTGATCGTGGGAGGCATCGGGATTATGAACATCATGCTTGTGTCGGTGACTGAAAGGACAAGGGAGATAGGGATACGTATGGCGGTGGGAGCGAAGATCTGGGATATACGGCTCCAGTTTATTATGGAGGCGGTCATTCTGTCCCTTATCGGAGGAGTCGTGGGAGTGATTATGGGGATCTCGGGTTCGGAGATACTTTCCATGGCAGCGGGCTGGCCCACGGCTGTATCGGTAACGGCAGGGGTAATCGCTTTTGTCTTTTCCGGCGTGGTGGGTATATTTTTCGGATTTTACCCTGCCTACAAGGCATCGCTCCTGAACCCCATCGATGCACTTCGCTACGAATAAGCCCTGAGGGAGAAAAACGGTTTTTCTTGACCCCTTTTATCGTTTCGATTAGCATAAGGAAACAGGACGACAGGCGAAGAAATGCGTCGGACTTCGATAACCCCTGATCGCGTGGGGGAATGACGGGAGACGTTAAAAGAGAAAATCAGGCGCCGGTCTTTGAAAGACGGTATTGATCTAACGGAGGCACAAAAGAATGGATGGAGACGTGACAGAAAAAAGGGAAATCACCGGGACGGGTAATCCCGTGAAATCGAGGAAGATGTGGTGGATATTCCTTGTCGCGGCATGTCTTGTGGCGGCGGCAGTCTACCTGTTCCTCATCAGGCCCGGCATCGGGTCTAAAGCGCAGGGTCAGGGTGCGCAGGGACGCCCGGTTTCCGTGGTGGCCGTACCTGCCCGGCAGGGCGACATGGGGATATACGTGAACGGTCTCGGCACTGTCACGCCTGTGTACACGGTAACAGTCCGGACGAGGGTGGACGGCCAATTGATGGAGGTCTATTACCGGGAAGGGCAGACCGTCAACAAGGGCGACCTCCTTGCCCTCATCGACCCGAGACCTTTTGAAGTGCAGCTGGCCCAGGCCGAGGGGCAGCGTGCCCGTGACGTCGCCATTCTCGCCAATGCCCGGGTTGACCTCAACCGTTACCAAACGCTCTGGAAACAGGATTCCGTTTCCAAACAGCAGCTCGATACCCAGGGGGCCCTCGTGATCCAATATGAAGGGATAGCAAAAGCCGATCAGGCGGCCATCGACGCGGCCAAGCTCCAGCTTGTCTACTGCCGCATCACCTCTCCCATCAGCGGACGTATAGGGCTGCGTCTCGTGGACCCCGGCAATATGGTGCATGCCGCCGATGCCAACGGTCTTATCGTCATTACCCAGCTCCAGCCTATTACGGTAATTTTCCCGATTCCCGAAGATAGTCTCGGTGAAGTGCTCCGCCGGTTCAGAAAAAATGCCCATCTCGAGGTGGAGGCCTTCGACCGCGAGCAGAAGGTGCGTCTCGCTCTGGGCTCCCTTCTCACCATCGATAATCAGATCGATACGGGCACGGGCACGGTGAAGCTCAGGGCCACCTTTCAGAATAAAGAGAATGAATTATTCCCGAACCAGTTCGTAAACGCCCGCCTTCTCGTCGACACGAGAAGGGGCGTTACCATCGTGCCCTCCGCGGCGGTCCAGCGCGGTCCCCAGGGCTCGTTCGTATATGCGGTTAAAGACGACAAAACCGTGAGTGTCCGGCCGGTAACCGTGGGGGAGATTCAGTCGGGCGATGCCTCGATTCGCTCCGGGGTCGCGCCCGGTGAACTGGTCGTCACCGACGGCGCCGACAGGTTGAGGGAAGGAGCAAAAGTGGAACTCAGGCAGTCGCGGGTTGCCCCGAAGAAAGGCCGCCCGTGAACATCTCCCGCCTCTTCATCACCCGGCCCGTTGCGACCACGCTCCTCATGGTCGCAATCTTCTTAAGCGGGGCGGTCGCATATAAGCAGCTTTCCGTATCGGCCCTCCCCCAGGTGGATTATCCTACCATACAGGTGCGTACCTTCTATCCCGGCGGGAGCCCGGAGGTGGTAGCCTCATCCATCACCGCTCCCCTCGAGCGCCAGTTCGGGCAGATGCCCGGTCTCACCCAGATGACCTCCACGAGCTCGAGCGGCTCTTCCATAATTACCCTTCAGTTCACCCTGGATCTCAGTCTGGATGTGGCCGAGCAGCAGGTGCAGGCAGCGATCAACGCCTCCTTCACCTACCTGCCGAAAGACCTGCCGATTCCGCCTGTATACAGCAAGGTGAACCCGGCGGACGCACCGATTATCACCCTCGGCCTCACGTCGAAGACCCTGCCCCTTACGCAGGTTGAAGACCTCGCCGATACCCGCTTTGCCCAAAAAATATCGCAGCTGCCCGGTGTGGGACTCGTGAGCATCAGCGGCGGACAGAGGCCCGCGGTCCGGGTCCATGCCAATCCCGTGGCACTCGCGGCCTACGGGCTGACCCTCGAAGACCTGAGAGTTGCCATTGCGACCGCCAACGTGAACCAGGCGAAAGGGACCTTTGACGGCCCGCGCCTCTCCTACATCATCGGCGCCAATGACCAGCTTTTCAAAAGCTCTGACTATCGTGCCCTTGTGATTGCTTATAAGAACGGCTCTCCCGTGATGCTCTCGGATGTGGCCGATGCCGTGGACGACGCGGAGAACGTGAAGCAGGCGGCCTGGATGAACGGCGAGCCCGCGGTGATAGTGAACATCCAGCGCCAGCCCGGGGCGAACGTCATCGAGGTGGTGGACCGGGTCAAGAACGTCCTGCCTCAGCTCAGGGGCGCCCTGCCGCGGGGGATAGAGGTATCGGTACTGACCGACCGGACCACCACGATCCGCGCCTCTGTCCATGATGTCCAGTTCGAGATGATGCTTGCCGTAATTCTGGTCGTCCTCGTCATGTTTCTATTCCTGAGAAATTTTGCCGCCACCGTCATCCCCAGCGTGGCAGTCCCCCTTTCCCTGGTGGGCACCTTCGGCGCCATGTACCTTTTGGGGTTCAGCCTCAATAACCTCTCTTTGATGGCCCTGACCATATCGACGGGGTTCGTGGTGGATGACGCCATCGTGATGATAGAAAACGTGTCCCGTTATATCGAAGCGGGAGATCCACCCCTGCAGGCAGCTCTCAAGGGCTCCAAGCAGATCGGGTTTACCATCCTGTCCCTTACCGTTTCTCTCATTGCCGTGCTTATTCCTCTGCTCTTCATGGGCGACGTGGTGGGCCGACTCTTTCGGGAGTTCGCCATCACCCTCGGGATTACGATCGTCATATCGGCCGTGGTCTCTCTTACCCTCACGCCCATGATGTGCGCCAAGCTGCTCCGCCGCCGGACCGAGGCGGAGGAGGGAAGGTTTTACCGTGCATCTCAAAAGGCCTTCGACCGTATTATAGCCTTCTACGGCAAGACCCTGACCTGGGTGCTCCGCCACCAGGGCCCGACCCTCTGGGTGGCGATGGGAACCCTCGTACTCACCTTTCTCCTCTTCTACTGGGTACCGAAAGGGTTTTTTCCGAGTCAGGACACCGGGGTGATCCAGGGAATATCCGAAGCGCCCCAGTCTGTATCTTTTGCGGCAATGGCCGAGCGGCAACAGGAGCTGGCCCGCGTGATACTCAAGGACCCGGCAGTGGAAAGCCTCTCTTCCTTCATCGGAATAGACGGGACGAATGTGACCCTCAACAGCGGCCGAATCCTCATAAACCTGAAGCCCCTCTCGAAAAGAAACGCGAGCGCCTCCGAGGTGATAAGGCGCATTCAACCGACCCTCGCCGATGTGGAGGGGATCAGCCTGTTCATGCAGCCCGTGCAGGACCTCACGGTGGACGCGAGGGTGACGCGCACCCAATACCAGTATACCCTTGAAGATCCCGATATCAACGAGCTGAATAACCTTGCTCCGAAACTCGTGGAGTCGCTGCGCGCCAATCCCGAGCTGCGCGATGTGAGCAGCGACCAACAGGATAAGGGACTGCAGCTTGCCATGGTCTTCGACCGCATCACGGCCTCCCGTCTCGGAATTACACCTCAGATGATCGATGACGCCCTCTACGATGCCTTTGGCCAGAGGCAGATTTCCACGATTTTCACCCAATTGAACCAGTACCGGGTCATCCTTGCGGTGAAACCCGACTTTCAGATGACCCCCGATGCCTTCAAATCCATTTATCTACGGGGGATAAATAATGGACAGGTCCCCTTAAGCGCCATTACGAAGGCGACCGAGACGACCGGACCCCTCGTCATTTCCCGGCAGGCGCAATTTCCCGCGGCCACGATCTCCTTTAATCTGGCGCCCGGGGCGGCCCTTGGCGATGCGGTGACGGTGATCGAATCGGCGGAGAGAAAAATGGATTTTCCTCCCAGTATCAGGGGCAGTTTCCAGGGCACCGCACAGGCCTTCAGGGTATCCCTTGCAAATGAGCCGATCCTGATCCTCGCCGCCCTGGTGACCGTATATATCGTGCTGGGGATCCTCTACGAAAGCTATATCCACCCGATCACGATCCTTTCCACCCTTCCCTCAGCGGGGGTCGGTGCGATCCTCGCGTTGCTCATCTGCCGCTCCGAGTTCAGCGTGATCGCCCTTATCGGCATCATTCTTCTCATTGGAATTGTGAAGAAGAACGGCATCATGATGGTCGATTTCGCCCTCGAGGCGGAGCGGAAAGAGGGTAAGAGCCCGCTCGAGGCGATCTACCAGGCCTCCCTTCTTCGGTTTCGCCCCATCATGATGACCACCATGGCCGCCCTTCTGGGCGCACTCCCTCTTGCATTAGGCACGGGTGTGGGCTCCGAGCTTCGCAGGCCCCTGGGTATCACCATCGTCGGAGGCCTTATCATCAGCCAGATGCTCACCCTTTATACTACCCCAGTGATCTACCTCGCCTTTGACCGGGTGGCGGCAAGGGTGCGCAGGCGAAAGACGACGGGAGTGGAAGCCCCGGAAGGGGGCCAGCCTCCGACACTATGAATATCTCGTCCCTCTTTATCCACAGGCCGGTCGCCACCACCCTCATCACCCTGGGGATAGTGCTTGCCGGCATAGTCTCCTTCCGTCTCCTGCCGGTTGCTCCCCTACCGCAGGTTGATTTCCCGACCATTCAGGTCTCGGCCGGTCTTCCCGGCGCCGACCCCGAGACTATGGCCACCGCGGTCGCGGCCCCACTGGAGCGCCAGTTCGGACGTATTGCGGGAGTGACGGAGATGACGTCCACCAGTTTCCGCGGTACCACGAATGTCACCATGCAGTTCGAGCTGAACAGAAATATCGACGGGGCTGCCCGTGACGTGCAGGCAGCGATCAATGCGGCGAGGGGTTTCCTGCCGCCCAACCTGCCGAACAACCCCATTTACCGGAAGGTAAATCCGGCGGACGCGCCGATCCTCATCGTGGCGCTCCAGTCGGAGGTGCTCACCCAGGCGCAGCTTTATGACGCCGCGTCGAGCCTGATGCAGCAGAAGCTGTCACAGGTAAAGGGGGTGGGCCAGGTGTTCGTGGGGGGAAGCTCCCTGCCTGCGGTCCGGGTCGAGATGAACCCCACTACCCTCAATAAATACGGGATCAGCCTCGAAGACGTGAGGGGAGTTATCGTTTCGACGAACGTAAACCGGCCGAAAGGGCAGCTTTCAGACGCGACGAGGACGTGGGAGATAACGGCGAACGACCAGCTACGGCGGGCCCGGGACTATAAAGAGGTGATCGTAGCTTACCGGTCGGGCGCCGCGGTGCGTCTTGCCGATGTGGCCACCGTGGAAGATTCGGTCGAGGATCTGAGGACTGCGGGCCTCACGAACGGCAAGCCGGGGGTCATGGTGGTTATTTTCCGCCAGCCGGGGGCAAACATTATCGAAACGGTGGATCGCGTACGCGATCTTCTCCCTCAATTGGCAGGGGCTTTGCCGGGCGCGGTGAGGGTCACGGTCGTCCAGGACCGGACGCCGCCCATACGAGGGTCACTCAAGGATGTGGAAAAGGCCCTCTTCATTTCCGCTGCCCTCGTGATCCTCGTGGTCTTCGGGTTTCTTCGCCATGTGCGCTCCACCATAATCCCGGCGGTTGCGGTGGGCGTCTCCCTCGTAGGCACCTTCGGCGTCATGTATCTTTTTGACTATAGTCTGGACAATCTTTCCCTCATGGCCCTTACCATAGCGACAGGGTTTGTGGTGGACGACGCTATAGTCGTCCTCGAGAATATCACCCGGCACATGGAACAGGGCATGGCGCCCTTTCAGGCGGCGCTCAGAGGTTCGCGAGAGATCTCTTTTACCGTCATATCGATGAGCATCTCCCTCGTCGCCGTCTTTATTCCGATCCTCTTGATGGGGGGCATGGTGGGCCGTCTTTTCCGGGAATTCGCCGTGACCCTTTCGGCGGCGGTCATAGTCTCCCTCGTCGTCTCCCTTACCACCACGCCCATGATGTGCGCCGCCTTGCTGAAGCCTGAGATCGGGCACCATCACAGGTGGCTGTACAAGGCGAGCGAGAGGGCTTTCGACCGCGTCAGGGATCTCTATGATGTGACCCTGAGATGGGCTCTTCGCCACTCGGGACTTATGCTCTGCCTCACCCTCGCCACGGTGGCAACGAATGTGGCACTCTTCTTCATAGTGCCGAAAGGATTTTTCCCTGAAACCGATACGGGACGAATCCGGGGAACCATCCAGGCGGACCAGGACATCTCTTTTCAGGCCATGAAAGCGAAGCTCGCGACGGTGGTCGATATCGTCAGGGAAGACCCCGATGTCGAGCATGTATCGGGCTTTACCGGCGGAGGCGGAGGCGGAGGCAGCGCCGCAAACACGGCGTCCATGTTTATCTCATTAAAACCTTTTGAGCAGCGCAAAGCCACAGCAGGCGAGGTGATCGGAAGGCTCAGAAAGAAACTCGGCGCCCTTCCCGGCGCGCCGACCTACCTTCAGCCCGTCCAGGACCTGAGAATAGGAGGAAGGATGGGCAGTGCCCTCTATCAGTACACCCTCCAGGCAGGGGATTTCGGTGTGCTCAACACATGGGGGCCGCGAATCGTGCAGAAGATGAGGACCCTGCCGGAGCTGGTCGATGTGAGCAGCGACCAGCAGGTGAAAGGCCGTGAAGCAAGCGTGGTGATCGACCGGAGCACCGCCTCCAGGCTCGGTTTGACTACGGCAGCCATCGACAATACCCTTTATGATGCCTTCGGCCAGCGTCAGGTCTCCATTACCTATACCCTTCTCAACCAGTATCGCGTGATCATGGAAGTAGATCCCCGCTACCTCCAGAGCCCTGATACGCTTAAAGAGATCTATCTCAAATCCGCATCGGGAGGCATGACGCCGTTAAGCGCCTTTTCGCGCTTCGAGCGCAAAGCCACCTCTCTCGCGGTAGCCCACCAGGGCCAGTTTCCCTCCGTCACCGTGTCATTCAACCTCTCGCCGGGAGTGCCGCTGGGGCGTGCGGTGGAGGCGGTCGAGGAGGCCGAGCGGGAGCTCGGATTCCCCTCCACAATAAGGACACGGTTCGCAGGAACGGCCCAGGCGTTTAAAGACTCGGTGGCAAATCAGCCCCTTTTGATCCTTGCGGCCCTGATGACGGTCTATATCGTGCTGGGCATGCTGTATGAGAGCTATATCCACCCCGTCACGATCCTTTCCACCCTGCCTTCAGCAGGGGTCGGGGCGCTTCTCGCCCTGTTGATCACCGGTACGGACCTGAGCCTTATCGCCCTTATCGGCATCTTTCTTTTGATAGGACTCGTGAAAAAGAACGGCATCATGATGGTCGATTTTGCCCTGGAGGCGGAGCGTAAAGAAGGGAAAGGCCCTGAGGAAGCTATTTACGAGGCGTGCCTGCTCCGGTTTCGCCCCATCATGATGACCACCATGGCGGCCCTCCTGGGCGCCCTCCCTCTGGCACTGGGAACGGGCGTAGGGTCGGAGCTTCGCCGGCCCCTGGGTATCACGATTGTGGGGGGTCTTGCGATCAGTCAGATGATGACCCTTTACACGACGCCGGTGATGTATCTCTATCTGGACCGTTTCAGGTTCTGGGTAAAGAGCAAGCGACGGGGGCGTACGAACCTGGCGGACAATGGGATAAACGGACTGTAAGGTCCCCGATATTATGAGGTGAACATGATGTTGCGCATCATACATGCAATAGTGAACGAAATAGAAAGAGCCATACACCGGGGGAGGAATCTTTTCTCTCCCATGATCTTTGCGGCCGGCCTGTCTCTTTTGGCCCTCGCCGTCCTTGCGTCCTGCGCCATAGGTCCTGACTATATGAGGCCGGGGGCCGCGGTGCCCGTTGATTACAAAGAAGATAAGGGATGGAAAGTCGCCCAGCCTAAAGATGAGACATCCCGGGGTCCATGGTGGGAGGTCTTCGACGATCCCCTCCTTAATAGCCTGGAAGAGCAGGTCAACGTCTCGAATCAAAACATCGCCTCCGCGGAAGCACGCTTTCGCCAGGCAGCAACCCTTGTCCAGTCGGCACGGTCGAACTTTTTCCCCCTCATCACGGCCAACCCCAGTGCCGTGAGATCTTTAAGGTCCTCGAACGTCACCACGAGCGGCATTCCCACCGGGACGAATACCGTCTATAATGCCCCCCTCACCCTTGCACCCTGGGAGATCGATGTGTGGGGGAGGATACGGCGCCTCGTGGAATCGAACAGCGCGACTGCCCAGGCGAGCGCCGGAGACCTTGAAGGCGTCCGTCTGAGCATGCAATCTTCCCTGGCTCAGAACTATTATCTCCTGCGCTCAATGGACCGCCTGAAACAGCTCCTCGACGAGACGATCATTGCATACCGGAGGTCTCTTGCCCTCACCACCAACCAGTATGAGAGCGGCGTGGTCTCGAAGGCCGACGTGTTTCAGGCAGAGACCCAACTCAAGAGCACCATCGCCCAGGCCATCGATGTGGGGGTTCAGCGGGCCCAGGCCGAGCATGCGATTGCGCTTCTGATTGGCAAGCCCGCCTCCGATTTCTCTCTTCCCGTCTTACCCCTTGATGCACTTCCCCCTCCCGTACCGCGAGGCCTTCCTTCGGACCTTCTCGAGCGCAGGCCCGATATAGCCGCCGCGGAAAGGCGGGTTGCCGCGGCGAACGCCCAGATCGGAGTAGCAAAGGCAGCGTATTTTCCCACTATCACGCTCGGCGGGTCGATCGGTTATCAGAGTATCGATACCTCGAATTGGCTCACCTGGCCGAGCCGGTTCTGGTCCCTTGGACCGACGGTGGCGCAGACGATCTTTGACGGCGGTGCGCGGGCGGCGCTCAACGAGCAGGCGCGGGCAGCGTACGATCAAAGTGTGGCCGATTACCGGCAGACCGTGCTCACGGCTTTTCAGCAGGTCGAGGACAACCTCGCGACATTGCGCATCCTTGAGGAGGAAGCAGCGGCACAGGGTGACGCGGTCATATCGGCCCGAAAGTCGCTGGAAATTTCCTTGAACCAGTACAAGGCGGGAACGGTGAATTACCTCACCGTAGCGGTCATTCAGGCCGCGGTTCTCATCAATGAGAGGTCCGCCCTCAATATCAGCAGCCGCCGGATGGCTGCGTGCGTGCTACTCATCCAGGCCCTGGGAGGGGGATGGAGCGCGTCGCAACTGCCTCAACAGGGGGAGATACTGGAGAGGGCAAAGGAAATGAAATCTTCTGTTGAAAGACAGGCACTCCCGGCGAATAATCTCACCTCCGCCGGAAAATAAGAATTTGCCGCCCCTAAGGCGCCTCTCCTGTTTCTGCTCCCTTGCGGAAAGAGAGCGTGGAGGGGGTCCGCCCGGAGATGGGGGAATTGCTCCGCGCGGTAAATCTCAGGAAGAGGAGGCGACCCCGGGGCTCCTGACCAGGAGTACCGGACAGGCAGCGGCTTGAGCGACTTTGCCGGCAACGCTTCCCACAAGTATACTCATCAGCCCGGTCTGGCCATGGGAGGCAATGACGATGAGGTCCGCCTTCAAATCCCTTTCCGCCCGGCCAATCTCTTCATGGGCAACGCCGGAACGCACTATGGGTTCCACCTCCACATTCCTGCTTCCTGAAAATTTTTCAACCTCCCCATGAAGGCTTTGCGCCGCGGCCTCGAGTCTCTGCTTTTTGAGAGCATCGACCATCTCGATGGTAATTGTGTGGTCCGAGTAAACTTTAGGAGGAAGGACGTGGATCACGAATACTTTTGCCCCATATTGGGCTGCAATATCGAGTCCGTATTGAAGGGCATTATCGGAGAATCGGGAAAAATCCGTGGGAACGAGAATCCTTTTCGGTGGAACGAACATGGTGCTCCTCCTTAATCAGCCGGTGTGGCTGGATAAGAGTTCTTTCGGGCAAAATGACGCTCAGAAATATAAATCCCTGGCCCCTTGGTCCAGGTCCTCCAGGGCCTGGTTCATTCGCTTCTTGAGGGATTCCCTCTCCACCTCGGAGACTATCTTGTCGATAAGCTTGAGCCCCCTTTCCTTTGTGGCGGGGGAGGCGAAATCCATCAGGTATTCCTTGAATGTGAATATTGCGTTGGGCATACAGAATTCCTTGATGAGACCGGGCTTGGCCAGATCCATGAAATCGTTGCCCACCCGGCCTTTGCGGTAGCACCCGGTGCAGAAGGAAGGGATGTACTCCTTGTCGATTATGGTCGAGATCACCTGATCGAGGGTCCGATGGTCCCCAAGGGAAAACTGGCTTCCCGTGTCCTGCCCTTCTTCGGAGTAAGCCCCGGGGTTCGTGCGGGAACCGGCGGATAGCTGGCTCACCCCATGGTTGAACAGCTCTGTGCGCATCTCCTCACTCTCTCTCGTGCTCAGGATGATACCCGTATAGGGGAGGGCAATACGGATTACGGCGACGATCTTCTTGAAATCGTCATCACTTATGGCGTTGGGGATACTCGCCGTGAGAGGGGCGTTGTCCGCCGGCTCGATCCTCGGGACGCTGATGGTGTGGGGGCCGCACCCGAAGACCTCCTCGAGGTGGCGGGCGTGCTCCATGAGTGCGAGGACCTCGAACCGGTAATCGGCAAGGCCGAAGAGCACCCCAAGGCCCACGTCGTTTATTCCCGCCTCCATGGCCCGATCGAATACGGTGATCCTGTAATCATAATCCGATTTAGGGGTGCCCGCGGGGTGAAAATCCTTATAGAGCACCGAATCATAAGTCTCCTGGAAGCAGACATAGGTGCCGATCTTCTCGTTCTTGAGCTTGGCGAACTCTGAAACGGGCATAGGGGCCAGCTCCACGTTGATCCTTCTGATATAATTACCACTCTCCCTTACGCCGTAGGCGGTGCGGATCGCATCGACCATATAGTCCGTATTGTTCCGCGGCGACTCTCCGCATATGAGCAGTATCCTTTTATGACCCTCTTTAAGGAGAGAGGAGACCTCACGGGAGATCTCCGGCATGGTGAGCACCTTGCGCTTAAGGGTCTTGTTGTCCCTTCGAAAGGCGCAGTAGACGCAGTTATTGACGCACACATTGCCCGTATAGACAGGGGCGAAAAAGACGAGGCGCTTGCCGTAGATATGCTCCTTCACACTCCTTGCCGCATTCATGATCTGCCGGATCTGCGCGGGCTCGCTCACCCTGAGGAGGGCAGCTACCTCGCTGAGGTTAAGCCCTTTGAATTGAAGGGATTTATTGAGGATCGACTCCAGCTCGGCCTGTGAAGGCGTCTTCTCTTCGATGAGACCGTACAGCTTCTCCCGGTCTATAAAAGGTTTTTCTTTTTCATGTGTGGCCATCTCCGTTCTCCTTATATTTCGTGAGAACAGATTTTACCTCCGCGCCGTCAAGCTTGCCGATCTTGCCTGTGAGAGCGTTGATCTGATCCGTGCTTCCTTCGACCACAAGAGAGATCACATTAATCCCCCTGTCACGGATAGGGATACCCTGCCGCCCCAGAATCAGTTCCCCATAGTCGCTCAATAGGGTGTTGATCTTCGGAACGCTTCCTTTGTCAGACAAAAGAATGATTATTGCTCCCAGTCTCTTCTCTATCGGACATCTCCTTTAGATCAGAATCAAGTTTGACACTTCGAAAGAGATAAAATCTTTTTCTCAGTCTATCTATAGTATAGGACGAGAGAGGCTGGAATGCAAGCCGGAATGCAAGTTCGGCGGAGGTCCCGTTCTTCAAAGCGGGTCTTTACGGTTGACCCGTCTGTGTGATATCTGGTACATACTTTATAATTGTCATGTGAGGAGGAAAGAGATGGAGAAACGATACTTGCTGGCGCCGGGGCCCACGGCTATTCCGCCTGAAGTTCTTTTAAAGATGGCCGAGCCCATAATACATCATAGAAATCCCCTTTTTGAGACTGTCGTGGAAGAGGTGAGAGAGAATCTCAAATATCTCTTCGGGACTAAGAACGAAGTCCTCATATTTACCTCTTCGGGCACGGGAGCCATGGAGGGGGCGGTGACGAACATGCTCTGCCCGGGAGATAAGGCCCTTGTGGTAAGGAGCGGAAAATTCGGCGAGCGCTGGACGGAGATCTGCACGGCCTACGGAGTGCATGCCGTAAATATCGACATCCCCTGGGGTGAAATCCTCGAACCCCAGACCGTGAGGAAGGCGTTAGATGCGGACCCGGATATCAAGGCCGTCTATATGCAGGCAACGGATACCTCCACGGGCGCCGTCTTTCCCGTAAAGGAAATCGCGGCGATTGTGAAAGATTATCCTCATACCCTCATGGTGGTGGACGGCATAACGGGTGTAGGGGTTTTTGAGCTACCCCAGGATGCGTGGAATATCGATATTCTCATAAGCGGATCCCAAAAAGCCCTGATGCTGCCGCCGGGGCTCGCCTTCGCGGGGGTAAGCGACAAGGCGTGGGAGATGAGTAAATCCTCCACCATTCCGAAGTTTTACTTCAATTGGGCGAAGGAGAAGAAAAACCTCGAGAAGAATCAGACCAATTTTACACCGGCCATCTCGCTTATTATCGGTCTTAGGGAATCTCTGCGTCTCATACGGGAGGAAGGACTCGAAAACGTCTATAGAAGGATCGACCTCCTCGCAAGGGCTACCAGGGAGGCGGCCCGGGCCCTCGGTCTTGCTGTGTTCGCCAAGGCCCCGAGTCCCGCGGTGACCGCAATCGTGGCGCCTGAGGGCATAGACGGGCAGGTAATCTACAAAACGCTCTGGAAAAAATACGGAGTGACAGGGGCCGGGGGCCAGGACCAGCTGAAGGGCAAGGTGTTCAGGATTGCCACCCTCGGATATGCGGATAAGTACGATGTGATCACCGCCATAGCCGCCTTGGAGTTTACGCTGAGCGACCTGGGATACGCATTTACCATGGGGGCCGGCGTGACAAAGGCGCTGGAGTGCCTCAAGGGCCTGTAGGCGCAATGGCGGGGATTAAAGGCGTAATATTCGATTTCGACGGCACCCTCACGGAGCTGACCCTCGATTTCATCAACATGAGGACCGAGATAGAGGAGATTGCCTTTCGATATGAGTCGAAGGAGGCGGTCGCCGCGCTGGAAGGAGCGTACATCATAGAAATGATCTACGCGATCTCGGATAATCTCGGCAATGGAGGCCGGCAGTTTAAAGAGGAGGCCTTTGACCGCCTGAGAGAGCTCGAGCTCTCCGCGTCAAGGGGGAAGGGTGTGTACCCTTACACGAGAGATGTATTGAGGCGAATAAGGCAAGAGGGGGTCAGGCTCGGTGTGATCACGAGAAGCTGTATCGATGTATTGAGGGCCGTCTTCCCTGATATCGATGAATACGCGGAGGCTATCGTAACCAGGGAGCATCTCAGGGAGGTAAAACCCCATCCCCGCCATGTCCTCACCATTGCCGGGCTCCTTTCTCTTTCGCCGGGAGAGGGAATCATGGTGGGCGACCACCCGACGGACATAGAAGCCGGCCGGACCGCGGGAATGGAGACCGCGGGAGTACTCACGGGCAGGACCGCAAAGGAAGATTTCGAAAGGACCGGCGCTACCTATATATTTCAGGATATACGGGGAGTATCCGCTCTCCTCGGCGGGGAAGGGCCGCGCGGAGCGTCCCGGAGCGGAGTCATTTCCGGCTCCACCTGATGTCTGAATAAATACCTTTGTCCGGGCGCAGACTGATTATTTTCGCGGTTTCTTCTTTTTTCCTTGAGGGCTTTCGGCCTCAACACAGACCACGGAATTGAAGGAGCCGAACTCATTTGCAAACCTTTCCTGACAGAGGGGATCGTCACACCATGCGCCATCCACCACAAAGCGGTATTGATAAGTCCCCGGTTCGAAATACATGATCCGTTGCCAGGCGTGGGGTTCCTCCGCTGCCTTGAGGGGTAAGGACGATGGATCCCAATTATTGAAATTTCCCGCCAGACACACATTTTTGGCTCCGGGGGCATGAAATTTAAAGGTCACGCGTTTTTTTGCTTTCTTTTCATCCATTACAAACCTCCTAAATTAATACCACCTTTTTTTGTATTCAGGACCGACCTGTTTCTTTGACAATATCATACAGCAAGAATTTCATAATTTCCATGAAAGGGTATTCCATCGCGTGGAACAGGGGACGCAAAACTCAGCTGTTGATTCAACGATAGAAGAAGCACGAAATTGGGAGCTGTGTTTCAGGACCTATGCATAGACTGAGATGATCGAACCGGGGGGGTTGAGGCGGGAGTTTGCCTCCACGGCCTGATAAATCGCGGCTCCGTAAGGCCGGGGAAGCTGGAAATCGCCGTTGCGGTCAAAGGTGGCGCTCTTCTTATAAGGGGACGGCTCCATAAGGACGAAAGGGCTTGTCTTTAAAAGGGCCCGATCCGTCGTATCCCCGGACTTAGACGGATTGCCTTTGGTGAGTGCAATTCCGGAGCGCACCACGAGGGTATTTCGTAAGTCCCCAAGATTCGATGGAACCTGCTTTATTCCCAAGGCACGGCTCCCTTCGCCGCTATTTATGTGGATAGCCGGCACGATTAACCCTGATAAATGTTAAGCGGCCTGACACGAAATGTCAAGCCGCTTACGTATAATATCATTATGTTACGTCAAAAAGATTACGGAGGCTCCCGGTCTTCTCCCGGCGGGATGACTCGTGCCGGGAGACAGGGAGCCTCCGTAATCTCCAATCCTGATGGGTCCTTACTTTTTGGGCGCCGCCGCCGGGCCTGACAAAGCGCTGATGGCTTCATCTTTCTTCGCGCCCAGATCCTCTTTTATGGCTTTTAGGCTGTCCGCGCCCTCTTTCACCTTCGTTTGAAGCTTCTCTTTTGCCGCCGCGAAATCTGCCTCCCATTTCGCGATCATTGCCTGGATCTCCTCACGCTTCTGGGTCAGGGCCTTCTTCTTAGCAGACCCTTCTACGGCTGCTTTTAACTCGTCCATGCCCTTCTGTATATCCAGGACGGCCTGGTCTGCATCCGCCTTGATCTTTGCCTTGGCCGGCTCGATAGCGGTGATAGCCTGCTGTGCCAATCCCTCGGTCTCTACGGCTGCCTGTTTCGCTTCTTTATATTTTTTTCCGGTTACGAAATCCTTTGCTTTCTTCAGAGATTCATCCGCCTTGGCGAAAAGATCGGGCACATATGCCGGGGCTTCCTTCTGGCGCGCATCCTCCACAGCCTTCTCGGCCTTTGCTATCTCCTCGGTCGGAGGCTTAGAGCAACCAGCCGAAATAACAAAGGGAAGAGCGATCAGAGCGGCGAAAAATCCATAATAAAGACGTTTTTTCAACATTCCACTACCTCCTACGGCTATTTTTGTTGAAATTCTAGCACACTGTCGCGGGAAAGGCGAGACTCAAAATCGACGTGTGGCGATGATTTTTTCGTAAATCTCCCCTATCCGCTTATGGTATGATAAAACGTTTGAAGCAAAATTCAAGGGGTCCGGTGAACCCCTGTCAGGAATGGTACGGTAAATGTTGCATGAGGACAACAGGAGAAATATCGCGGGTAATGCTGCCCTTCTCTCGATCATCATAATCACGAAAGATACGAAGGAGCTGCTCGGGGATTTGCTCCGATCAATCGAGCAGGACATCTCTCTCACTCCTTTTCTTAAACAAATAGTGGTAGTGGATAACGCATCCTCGGACGGCACTGAGGTGATGGTGAGGAGGGAGTTCGGCTCTGCCCTTTTTCTACGGAATGAGACAAATATGGGGTTTGGGGCATCCGCAAATTCGGGGTTCAGGAAATCCACGGGGGAATTGATCTTTTTTCTCAATTCCGACACCCGTCTCATAAAGGGTGAACTCTTGAAGCTTGTCCTTTTTATGCGGGGAAATAAAAGCGTGGGAATATGCGGGCCCCAGCTCGTATATCCTGATATGCGTCTCCAGAGATCGTGGGCAGAGATTCCGGGACCGGCATCCGAGATCATCCCGAAAGCACTTCGTAATCTTTTATTCAAGAAAGCTTCCAAAGCCGGACCGGAGGGAAAAGGCCGGAAGCCATCCGCATCCGGAGAAGACGCAAGTGCCGGCGGTGCCTATGACGTTGAATCCCTGATCGGGGCTGCAATTCTCGTAAGAAGGGAGGCCTTCGAAAAAGTCGGCGGCTTCGATGAAAAATATTTCTTTTTTCTCGAGGAGACGGACCTGTGCATGAGAATAGGGGAAGCCGGATTTCGGTTGGTCCTTTTTTCCGGGGCCAGAATAATCCACCTCCAGGGCAGCACGGTAAGAAAGAATTGGGTGAGGGGCAGGATTGAATATAATATTTCCATGTATAAATTCATCCGCACCCATTATCCTCCATTCCAGTACCGGACCTTTCAAGCTGTGCGATTCATCAAGGCTGCGGTCTTTCTCCTGGTGCTCACCTGCGTGCCTTTCCTGCTCCTGGGAAAGCGGACCCGAAGGACCTATCGATATTATTCCGCCCTCGTCGGCTGGCACCTGAGCGGTTGTCCGGATGACGCCGGATTAAGAAAAAAGGAGCAGGGAGAAACGATGGGGTGAGACGCCGGTCCTCTGCCGTGAGGTCTTCGGAAAGCATCGGTTTCATGGCCGGTGATAGAGCTTGGGGGTACCGGAAGAGGAAGCTCCTTATCTTGTAAGATAGTTAAAAAATTACACTTTTTATTTTCTATTTTTACGTTTTCAGTCATGGTGGGTGAATGGCGTCGTGAAAGAGATGGGAATCTTTATTTTTCAGGCTTTTAGGGCAGGGTTTTTCTTGACAAAAATGCTATGCGCCGATATAGTATGTACGATTAAGCCATGAGACGAAAAGGTAAAAGAACGACCGGAGGAGTAGCCCATCCATTTCAATAAATCAATTGAGATAGGATGCGGAATATTTCCTCCATGCATATCAGTCTGAGCTGTAAATCATTGGACATTGAGGCCGATTGCCTCTTCAAGAGAATACAAGGTCGATTCTTAGGGCTTCTTCGGTAGCCAATGGCGGTAGCATACTCGTAACACCGGCCCCATCCCCCCATTCCATTACCGATTGAGCAATCCCGGCAGGCAAAAAAAGAAAGGGAGTAAAGAATGAAGCGTGCATTAATTACCGGAATTACCGGTCAGGACGGCAGCTATCTGGCAGAGTTTCTTTTAAGCAAGGGATATGAAGTTCATGGGCTTATAAGACGGGCAAGCACCTTCAATACAGGGCGCATCGATCACATCTACTCCGACCCTCATACGCCCGATGTAAGGCTGTTCCTCCATTATGGCGATCTCACCGATTCGGGCCAGATCATGAACCTCATCTACAATATCAAACCCGATGAAGTATATCATGTGGGAGCCCAGAGCCATGTGAAGGTAAGTTTCGATATGCCCGAGTATACGGGAGACGTAACCGGACTCGGCACCACGAGGTTCCTCGAGGCGGTCCGGAGAAGCGGGATCACCACCCGGTTCTATCAGGCATCGTCATCGGAGCTTTTCGGCGCGTCTCCGCCCCCCCAGAGTGAAAATACCTCCTTCTATCCCAGGAGTCCTTATGCGGCAGCCAAAATATATGCCTACTGGATGACTGTAAACTACAGGGAAGGGTATGGAATATTTGCCTGCAACGGCATTCTTTTTAATCATGAGTCGCCCCGGAGAGGGGAGACTTTCGTCACGAGAAAAATCACGAGGGCCCTCGCCAACATCCTCGCGGGAAACCAGCAACGCCTCTACCTCGGCAACCTGAATGCCAAGAGGGACTGGGGATTCGCTCCGGAATACGTGGAGATGCAGTGGCTCATGCTCCAGCAGGATAAGCCGGACGACTATGTGGTGGGGACAGGGGAGAGTCATTCCATAAGGGAGTTCGTGAACCTTGCATTCGGTTACGTGGGAGTGGAGATGGAATGGCGAGGCAACGGGTCGGACGAGAAGGGGTACATCCGTTCCCTGTCGCCCCGTGCGTCGGCATGCGCACCTCATCTCCATGCGGGTGACGTGCTCGTCGAGGTGGATCCCCGTTATTTCCGTCCCACGGAAGTCGATTTCTTGCAGGCAGATATTACGAAGGCGAAAAAGCAGTTGGGATGGCAGCCCCGGACCACCTTCGACGATCTGGTGAGGATCATGGCCGATTACGACCTCAAAATGGTAAAAATCGAGCCCCCCGGTGAAGGGGTCCATGCGTGCCTTGAAAAAGGCTTCGGATATACAAGCCATGATTTTTCTCTTTACCAGAGTATCAACCTGAGAGACTAGCGCCTCTACTCGTGAGGCACTAGTCTCCTCCGCAATAACCACAAGATATAGAACATGACCTCTTTACTGGCAGATAAAAGAATTGTCGTGACCGGCGGAAAAGGCTTTCTGGGGACTCACCTCGTGAGAAAGCTCAGGGAGGACCGCGGCTGCCGCGATATATTCATCGCGGATTTGCCCGAATACGATCTCGTAAATATCGCGGACATCAAAAGAATGTATGTCGATCTCCGGCCCGATCTGATAATCCATCTCGCCGCTAAAGTGGGGGGTATCGGATTTAATCAGGAGAACCCCGCAACCCTTTTTTATGAAAATGCCCTGATGGGAATACAACTGATCCACGAGGGCTATATGGCGGGAGTCGAGAAATTTCTCGCCCTGGGAACCATCTGCGCCTATCCGAAGTTCACCCCCGTACCTTTCAGGGAAGAAGATATCTGGAATGGGTATCCCGAAGAAACGAACGCCCCTTACGGGCTCGCCAAAAAGATGATGCTTGTCCAGTCGCAGGCGTACCGGCAGCAATACGGCTTCAACTCTATATTCATCCTTCCCGTGAACCTCTATGGCCCCGGCGATAATTTCAGTTTCATATCCTCCCATGTAGTGCCTGCCCTTATCCGGAAGTTTCACCTGGCCTACCTCCTTGCAAAGGATGATTTACAAGGCATTCGAAAGGATTTCCGCATAAACGGAGATTATCGCTTCTCGGTTGATGAAAAGGGAAAAAGCGAGGATGAATCGAGAAAAGAGACCATATCGGTACTTGCCCGGTATGGCATCTATTTCTCGGGCGATAGCCATGACCAGGAAGATGTCGCTATCGAAGTATGGGGTGCGGGAAATGCGACCCGTGAATTCTTTTATGTAGAGGATGCCGCCGAAGCCATCATTCTCGCTGCGGAGCGATACAACCGGAGCGATCCAATAAACATAGGTGCAGGTTTCGAGATATCGATCAAAGACCTGGTCGGGCTGATTTCCCGCATCTTCTCTTTCAAAGGCAGGATCGTGTGGAATAAGAGCAAGCCGGACGGTCAGCCCCGGAGGATGCTCGATACCACAAAAGCAAAAGTGGAATTCGATTTCCAGGCCAAAACCTCCTTCGAAGAAGGGCTGCGGACTACGATAGCATGGTATGTAGCACGGGCGCAGGCGGGGTAAGCCGGGATAGGGGCGCCGTAAAGAAACCGGGACCTCAGATTTCAATCAAAACAATTTTCTTCAAACCCAGTCGTGGCAGAATCGATACACATAATAGGGAAGCAGATCACCGCCGGCACACAGGCGAACGATTAAAGATGGATATTCAATGAACCTAAAAGGGAGTAAAATTCTCGTCACAGGCGCCGACGGCTTCATCGGCTCTCATCTCGTCGAGAAATTGGTGAGACAGGGCCGCAAGGTACGGGCTTTTGTGCTCTATAATTCATTCAACAGCAACGGGTGGCTCGATCACTCGGAAGCAGAGATCAGGAAGAACATCGAGATCTTCGCAGGAGACGTGCGCGATCCTCACGGTGTGAAGGAGGCCATGAAAGGATGCGACGTGGTCTTCCATTTGGCCGCATTGATATCGATTCCTTACTCATACCACTCTCCTGACACTTACGTGGATACCAACGTGAAAGGAACCCTGAATATCATGCAGGCCGCGCGCGACCTTGGGGTATCGAAAGTTATCCATACCTCGACGAGCGAAGTTTACGGCACGGCCCGATTTGTGCCCATCACGGAAGAGCACCCTTTGCAGGGCCAATCCCCCTATTCCGCAAGCAAGATAGGCGCCGATCAGATTGCCCTCTCCTTCTACCACGCCTTCGATTCGCCCGTTGCCGTTGTCCGTCCCTTCAATACTTACGGGCCGAGGCAATCGACCCGCGCCGTCATCCCTGCGGTCATCACCCAGATCGCCTCGGGCGCCTCAAAAATAAAATTGGGCGCCCTTCACCCCACCCGGGATTTCAATTTTGTGAAAGACACGGTCTCGGGTTTTATCTCGGTGGCTGAATCGGACCGGACAAAGGGGGAAGTGGTCAATATCGGCAGCAATTATGAGATCTCGATTGGAGACACGGTCAAGACGATTGCCGGGATTATGAATGCCGAAATCGAGATCGAGAGCGATGAGCAGCGGTTCAGGCCGGAAAAGAGCGAGGTGGAACGGCTGTGGGCGGATAACGGCAAAGCGAAGGAGCTCGCAGGATGGGAGCCTCTTTACGGCGGATTTGAAGGGTTGAAAAGAGGCCTGGAGGAGACCATCCGCTGGTATATCGATCCCGAGAACTTAAAATGTTACCGCCCGGGTGAATACCACATATGACGACTCCCCTCGACATGGACCGCATTGTGAAAGCCATAAGGAGCGTAATCCCGGAGAGCGGCGCGGTCGCCCTCCATGAGCCGTGCTTCCGCGGCAATGAATGGGCCTATCTGAAGGACTGCCTTGATTCGACATTTGTTTCCTACGTCGGCGCCTATGTCGATAAATTCGAATCGATGCTCGCGGAATTCACGGGTACGAAGAGGGCCGTAGCGGTCGTAAACGGCACGGCGGCTCTTCATATCGCCCTCAAGCTGGCCGGCGTGGAACCGGGCGATGAAGTCCTTGTCCCGGCCCTTACTTTTGTGGCCACGGCGAACGCGGTCACCTATTGCGGCGCCATCCCCCATTTTATCGATAGCGAGGAAGGGACTCTCGGCGTCGATCCCCACAAGCTGGCAGATTATTTAAAGGACGCAGTTCGGATGAGCTCCGGCGAAAGCTTTAATAAATTCACCGGAAGGAGGATAAGGGCGATTGTTCCCGTCCATGTATTCGGTCATCCCGTAGATATGGACCCCCTCATGGAAGCGTGCCGCGAATACAGTATAGAAGTCGTCGAAGATGCGGCCGAGGCCCTGGGCTCTTATTACAAGGGAGAACATACGGGTAACAAGGGGAAGATTTCGGTTCTGAGCTTCAACGGCAACAAAACCATCACGACCGGCGGAGGCGGGGCGATCCTCAGCAATGACGAAAAACTGGCAAGTCATGCAAAATATATTACCTCCACCGCCAAGGTCCCCCACCGGTGGGAATATACCCATGATTATATCGGGTACAACTATCGCCTCCCCAATATAAATGCAGCGGTTGGATGCGCGCAGATGGAGCAGCTTCCCGGGTTCCTGAAACAAAAACGCCATCTCACGGGCCTCTATGAGAAGGCATTCGAAGGGATAGGAGGAATCAGGCTCTTCCTGGAGCCGCCCCTCGCGAGGAGCAACTACTGGCTTAATGCGCTGGTTCTGGACGAGATATATGCAGGCACGCGGGATGAATTACTCGATTATACCAATAATAACGGGATTATGACCCGTCCCGCATGGACTCTCATAAATAAGCTGGTCCCCTTTAAAGACTGTCCGGCAATGGATTTGTCATGTGCCGAAAGGCTTGCAAAAAGGCTGATAAATATCCCCAGCAGCCCTTTCCTGGGAAGAGGGCATGAATAGACGTAAAATCTGTGTAGTCACGGGCTCGCGCGCCGAATACGGACTCCTCTATTGGCTCATGAAGGAGATTCCTCAACAATGTAAAGCAGTTGGAAGAACAGAACAGTCAAGCCGAGGGTTAGCGTAACGATTTGAAAAAAGTCCTTGTTCTTATAGGCGGAGGCGGACATTGCCGGTCTTGTATTGATGTAATAGAGCAAGCCGGAGAATTTCGGGTAATTGGTATCGTCGATATGAAGAATAAAATAGGAGAAAGCATTTTAGGTTATCCAATCTTAGCGAGCGATGATCAGCTAACGGAATTAGCCGAGAAACACCGCAATTTCCTTATTACGATCGGTCAAATCAAAAGCTCGGAGCCGCGGATCAGGTTGTTTAATCAAATTAAAAATATGAATCCAATTTTTCCTATCGTGATTTCTCCAAGATCGTACGTTTCAAGACATGCGTCGCTCGGTGAAGGAACTATCGTTATGCATGGTGTAACGATCAATGCTGGGGCAGTTATAGGGAGAAACTGCATCATTAACACCGGCGCCATTATTGAGCACGATGCGGAGATTGGAGACCATTGTCATGTATCGACAGGAGCAATTGTTAACGGCGGCGCAAAAATAGGCTCCGGCTCCTTTTTCGGTAGCGGCTCAGTAGCAAAGGAAAACGTATTACTCTCTTCTAACTGTTTCGTTAAGGCGCATAGTCTAGTAAAAAACGATAGATGAAAATTTTTATTGATCGGATAAGGGACTAATCATGATTCTTTCAATACATCAACCAAGTTATTTTCCTTGGTTGGGACTTTTGGATAAAATAGCGAAAAGCGACGTATATATGGTGATGGATGAAGTGCAACTGACAGATGCTGCGTATCAACATAGAAATATTTTTTTAACGGCGGACGGGAAAATAAAGTATCTCACGATACCCTTCAAGAAAACCG
>DASXUJ010000098.1 GCA_036504895.1 Syntrophorhabdaceae bacterium | reverse complement strand
AATAGCCTTACCGCTCGATAGGCAACAAACAAGCTTTATGTTCTACTCCTCTTCTGATGGTTCAATCAAGGTTCAAGTGGCTGTGGGAGATGAGACCGTATGGGTTTCGCAAAAAGTTATGGCAGAGATTTTTGGTACCTCTCGGCAAAATGTCACTGGGCATTTAGGAAATATATTTGACTCTGGGGAGTTAGATGAAAACTCAGTGTGCAAGGAAATCTTGCTAACTGCCTCCGATGGAAAAAACTATGCAACCAACTTTTATAATTTAGACGCAATTATATCAGTAGGGTACAGGGTGAATTCATACCAAGCTACTCAGTTCAGGAAGTGGGCAACAACGGTGTTGAGAGAATACCTAATCAAGGGCTACTCGTTAAACGATGATCGGCTTAAACAAGGCAACCAATTGTTCGGCAAGGATTATTTCGATGAGTTACTTGACCGAATAAGAGAGATAAGATTATCAGAGAGAAGGTTCTATCAAAAGATAACGGATATCTATAGAGAATGTAGCATAGACTACGACAAAGATTCTCCTCTGACGCAACGGTTCTATGCCCACGTTCAAGACAAGATTATTTTTGCCGTTAGCGGCCAAACGGCCGCTGAATTGATTAAACTGAGGGCGGATGCCTCCAAGCCCAAGATGGGGTTGTGTTCCTATAAAAATGAAGGCAAGCGAGGGAAAATTACAAAGGTAGATGTGGTTGTGGGCAAGAATTTCCTCATCGAGAACGAGATGGATGATATGAAAAGGTTGGTCAGCATGTATCTTGATTGGGCTGAGAATTTCGCCAAACGACGCAAAAGGATGACTATGGCGGATTGGATAGAAAAACTTGATCAGTTCTTGGAATTTAATGCTTATGAGGTTTTACAGGGTTATGGCAGAGTTAGACGAGATGACGCCGAACGTCACGCTTATGCCGAATATGCTATTTTTCGAGTGAAACAGGACAAAGAATTCAGGTCAGATTTTGACGAAATCGCAGACAAGATCAGGATAACGAAGGCCCTACCAAAAATGACTGATTAATCTATCATTATGTACTTGACATGCTTGAGCGGCTTAAGTATACTTATAATATGAACAGGCTAAACAAAGACAAGCAAGCTCAGATATTGGCGGTTCTTGTTGAGGGTAACAGCCTTCGGGCTACGGCAAGAATATGTAACGTAGCCTTTAATACCGTTCTTAAGTTTGTCCCTGAGATCGGCAAAGCCTGTGCGGAGTTTCAAGACAAGGCATTGCGCAATCTGCCCTGTAAACGGATTCAATGTGACGAGATATGGTCCTTCTGTTATGCCAAAGAGAAGAACGTGCCCGAAGACAAGAAGGGCCAGTTTGGGTATGGGGATGTATGGACATGGACAGCCCTGGACGCCGATACAAAGCTTATGGTTTCATGGCTTGTTGCTGATCGTGGAGCGGGCGCGGCAATGGAATTTATAAGTGACCTTTCCGAACGTCTACAGGATAAGGTGCAGCTTACCACAGACGGCCACAAGATGTACCTTAACGCCGTCGAGTATGCCTTCGGTGGCGATATAGACTATGCCATGCTTATAAAGCTCTACGGCAACGAAGGTCAACAAGGAGACACAAGGTATAGCCCCGCTATCTGTACTGGTGCTGAGAAGAAAGTAATATGCGGTAGGCCCGACAAAGAGCATGTATCTACGAGCTATGTAGAGCGGCAAAACCTTACAATGCGTATGAGTATGAGAAGGTTTACCCGGCTTACTAATGCCTTTTCAAAGAAAGCAGAGAACCATGCTCACGCCGTGGCCCTTCATTTCATGCATTATAACTTTTGCCGGATTCATAAGACCTTGAGAGTTACCCCGGCAATGGCGGCGGGAGTTACGGAGCGTGTGTGGGAGATAAGAGATATTGTTGATTTACTTAATTAACCCTAACTCCCTCATTTCATTTTCTGACCAAGAGATATAATCTAACAATCCTTTCAACATCTTAGGTCCATATGTTTTACCTGAGTGGAAATGGATGCCAGCTTTACGACCATCTGGGTGGGAATAGAGCAATATTGAGCCTTTGCTTCCATCTGGTTGCCAATTTTCATCATTGTCTAATGCTTTCTTGAGTTCTTTTGCGGTGGTATTCTTGAGTTGATTCCAGATGTGGGGAGGATAAGTCATCCAGCCCTTATATCGCTATCCGCACTTCCTCTGTATGTCTTTGTTGGGCTGGGCACAAGGTGGAGGACTGTTCTTCTTGTGGTGCCTCTACGACTTCCAGCGGAATGGGTTTGTTGTGCTTTATTAAGGATTGTATATAGAGTTCAACTGCCACTTTAGCGTTATCTAAGGCTTCCTCTTTCGTTTCACCATCTACATGGATGCCCTTAAGGACGGGGCAATAAGCATAAAAAGATGGTCCGTCCTCTTCAACGCAAATATCTACTCTAAATGTAATCGTAAAATCCTTAGCAGGACGCGCTGACATGTTTCCCCCTATTTTTCCCCTCTGCTTGCTCATTATCTTATGCCCCATTTTGTTTGTCAACACTAAATGCACAAAAATGTGCATTTTGATTGCTGACTACCTATCTGAATATAATGTCGTGACCCGTACACTTCAATCCTGATGCTTTATCGGATGATAAAAAAGATAACTTTAGTTTAATGCTCAAACTGAGTCACTACCCTCTTTCTTAATTTATTGACAAATAACTCTGACAAAAAATATCATAGGATGTATCTCATAATGGTATGGTAGAAGGTTTCCTTAGGAGACAAACCCCCACATGGAGCTAAAACAAGCGTATAAAGTACTGGAATTGCCTCAGTCTGCTTCGATATCAGATGTCAAAGAGGCGTATAGAGATCTTGCTCAAATTTGGCACCCTGATCGTTACTCCCATAACGAAAGGCTTCAGAAGAAAGCTTTAAATAAAATGAAGGAGATAAATGCGGCTTACGACTGCCTTTGTCGATATCTTGACAAAGCGAACTCTGAAGCTTTTACGAGTCGAAAATCAGAGCATCAAGGTTCCAATGGCGGCTTCACTTGGACAATTATTGTTTGTCCACACTGCGGCGCCAACAATAGGGCGCATTCGAACATTAATCTTACAGCAGCCAAATGTGGAAAATGTGGGAAATACCTTGTTGGGACGCAGACTGGACAACCACCTCCTCCACCAAAGCCCGATCCTCACGCCGGTTCCCTTTGTGGTGATGGAGCCTGCACCGGCGTCATCGGGTTTAACGGATCTTGTGGGGTGTGTGGAAGGTCATACGACGAAGGAGTTGCCTCAGAAAAAGTCAGGACGGAAGAAAGTAAGCAAAAGCACTCTCAGGAGACTCAAGGTCAAAAACAAAACAAGAAAGTTATTTTATATTATTTAGTGGGCATCGGTATATTTTTGTTGCTTGCTCTCATTTTTAATACTTATCACACAGGTTCCTTTAGCCGAACAGTTCCCGATATTAGCGATCCCGCGGGTCAAAAGAAATCGACGAATCAAACGATTGTATCAGAAGCACTCAAAGCTCCGACAAAAACCGAGCCTGTTAATCCAAATCGTTTGAAAACCGGCGCTGCTCCTTATATCGGATGGTTCATCGGATCAGGACATTCGGAAATCACTGTAGATAACGGCACAGATTCTGATTCGGTGGTAAAAGTAATGCGCTTGGGGAATGATGCTTCCTCCAAAATCAGAAATTTCTATATTCGTGCTCATGAACGCTTCACTGCGAAACGGATTCCTTCGGGAGAATATGTTTTGCGAGTTTCATTCGGGATGGATTGGAATCCAAAAATTAAAAAATTTAATTACCGAAAATCGTTTTCTGAAACTCAAGCATTTACTATAAACGAAACTTCATGGACAGAATCAAAAGAGGATGGTGAAATGGTCCGGACTAGATCATCCAACATTTCGATAACTTTACATAAAGTACCGCATGGAAATTTTCGGAGCAATCGCATCGATGAAGATAAATTTCTTGAATAGCATCAGTTTATTCCACATATTTTCAAGAATTCTAGACCCTCAATGATGGTTAATAACGATAAAAAAACAGAACTGCACATCATGTATCGAGTAATCTTGGATACAGTTGGGGGACGTCCTTGATATATTGACATTTGACATCTTCTTCAACCCCTCGACTTAAAGACCGGCAGCGCGCCCTCAATCTCCCGGGACAGCGGGTCGGTTCTCCCTCGTGCGGCGAGCCTGGATATTGCCGAAGGGGTCAGGTTCAAGACCTTTCCTGCCTCAACGCCCATTATCCTCAACCGGTCGAGAGCCAGGTGGACGATAATGGCCCGCGTTCGTGAGACCGTCCTTTGTTTGATGGGGCTTCTAATTAACCCTTCATCGGTATTGAAGTGACGGGCCACATCTTTAATGAGCGTTTCGAGGGTAAGTCCTGTTTCCTTCAACTCAAGTCTTTTCCGGGAGGCCTCTTCAGCTCTTCTAAGGACCGAATCCACGAAGTCGCTCCTTCCCAGTATCCGCTCATCGCTTTTGACGCCTTCCCTTCTCAACTCCTTCACTTCAACCCGTCCTCGGGCGGAGCGTATCAGCCCGCCCCCGGTTAGTTCCGGTTGGGGGCCCAGGGAGATGCCTTTTTCTACAAACCTGCGATATTGTGCTTTTTGACCGAAAAGACCGAGCATGGACGTGTCCTGCCACGAACGGGTCAGCTTACCCATAATGACGGCATGACCTGTTCGCGGATAATGATCAAGCTCCTTCATGGTATGGATAATACCTGCCCGTATGGGGTTCAGGTGGATATAGCGGATGAGTTCGAGGAAATAGGGTTCGTCCTCCACGAGAAACGCCTTATAGCGATTCTGAAAAAGATGGCCATGACGTGTGTGACGCCTGTTGAATTGCTGGGCATACCCCGTGAGGAGTCTCCCCATGACGGTGGAGAGGGGAAAGGCTCCGGTCCGGATGAGGAAGTGGCCGTGGTTCGTGAGAAGGGCCCACGCGTAACAGGAGGTTCCGGTTTCGGTAAGAATGGCGCCGAGACGGGCAAGGAAGTTCTCGCAATCCTTACTGTCTTCAAAGACAGAGCTTTGTTCGATACCCCGGATGATGACATGATGAAGCACACCGGTCAAATCTATGCGTGCGTGACGGGGCATAAAAGAATTATATCACGGGGGAGAGGAAATGTAAATGTCAATATGTCAAGGACGTCCCCCATTGGGTACAACCAATAGTTTCCTCGTCTATTTCCGTCGCTTCACCGTGAAATCGGTTGCTCCCTTTTTTTCGGTGTCTTCGGCCCTGATAATGCCTGTTGCCTGGTAAGACCCCGGGGGCAGGTCCGGAGGTATGCCAAATTCAAGCGTCAGGACATGGCTTCCTTGAGCCTTTCGCGAGGCCTTTCGGGATAACTGCAAATCCATTTTCGCTCCGGAAAGGGCAATCACTTCAATTACATCGAATTCCTTCGCTTTATCAGTCGAGGAGAGCATGTAATTCATCTGAAAGGTCACTTTGTTTCCACGGGTTACCGTGACCGGTCGAATAACCGGCAAAGAGAGCGTTATATCGACATCGATCTTCTCAACCCTTGAAGTATCTGCCAATCCATCCCTGGACTCGGTCTTCTCTTCTAAGGGTCTGCTTTCAATCTTCTTGGGCAGGTTTCCCTGGGCACAACTAAAAAGAATTGCAGCCAGGAAAAGAACGACCGGAAATCGCAGCGGGCTCGTAAGAAAACGTACTCTCATATATCCTCATATTGGGGTTCCACCACAAAAATAATGTCTTTAATGCCCTTTATTCCTTTCATTCCTTTCGTGAAGGAAAGCGCCTTCTTTCTCTCATTTTTGCCCTGTACCGTCCCCTTGAGGGTGACCACCATATTTTGATCTACCTCAGCCGTGACACTGCTTATTCCTTTATTTTGCAGCAATAGGTTGATTTCGCTTTCGATCATGGCCGGACTGACAGGCTGCCCCTGGGGTTTTATCCGAATATTTGCCTCCATGCCCTTCAGGTCGGCGTAGGATGATATTATCGCGAGCGCGTGAGCCTTCACGGTTTCATCGCCGACCACGCCGGTCACCACAGCCTCCATATCCTGATTCACTTTGACCGAAACTGTGTGAATATGATTGAATCTCAGGCTGTTGTTAATTACTGTTTCTATCCAGGCAATATCCGGCTCGTGAGATCGCGAGGGAGTCGCCGAGGGGGAAACCGGCTTAGCAGGCTGTATGGGCTCCTGTAAATTTTTGGAAGGTGCAACTATGGTCTTGACCGAGCCTACGGCCGGTATTTTTCCGCCCACGGACAGGGGCATTCTAATTTGATTTTGTAAAAGGGAACGCCAATATAAGCCGCCGGCCACACATGCAACCAGCAAAACAAATGCGATTGCAAGTAGTGTGTAGTTCATGGACAGCTTGAACTTCGAAGACCTCCGATGAACGGCCTTGGGTCCAACACCTTTTGCGGCACCATCTATTTCCTGCGCATGATCCGTTAATTTCCCGTCAATTGACTTGTCTACCCCAGATGTTTCCCTGTCGACCATGTCGAATTCGGCGTTTTTGGATGCTTTCTCCCCCGGCGCCGGTTTTAAGGGTTCATCTTCTTGGGAAAAAAAAGTGGCGACTTCGGAAGTAGTTTCCTCGGCAGGTTCAGCCTGTGGCATTCGCGGCGGTGTATCTATCTCCACTGCCTCATTGCGCAGACCGCATTTCGGGCAGAATTTCGTGCTTTCCGGCATTTGGGTGGAACAATTTTTACAAATCATCGGTCAAATCACACCTTTTGCTCGTCCCGGCATAGTGCAATCTGAAAACAACTTTAGTACTTCTGGTTTCTTGCCATGATTACCCCACCTTCTAATCTATTAATTCTTTAATCCTTGCATTTCAAGAGGAATAGGGAAGGATTACTTTGAAGAAGCACGCCCGCCGGATGCCCGCAAAAAAAACGGGGGCCTTAAACCCCCGTTTGTCCGGTTTGCCTGAGGCGATTTACCTCGGCTCTTTCGGCACCATAGCCTGAAAGCTCCCGGTTCCCTCGAACCACTCTTCCGTTGTGGTGAGCTGGGCCCTCACGGTAACCGTTACCTGGTAGATGGCCTTGTGCTGTCCCGACGCGGGAAGGAGGCCCAGGAGCGCCGCGTTCAGGGACTGGGGATTGTTCGGGACGTTCTTGTCATACCGCAGGAACTTCACGTGAAGGCGATTGGAATCCGCGCTCGCAGGAGAGCCGGGGGCCCGGAAAATGGCCACGGCCGCATCCACCGGGGCACCTCCGGGCACCGGTGCCTGTATCCTCGTGATCTGCACCGTATCGGCATCGATGTCCCTTTCCGAGTGTCCCTCAGGAAGACTGATCTTGCAGCTTACCCAGTTTCCTTTTGCGGCGAGATTGAGCGTTCTCGGGTCGAATGCGGCCTCCATGGTCTGATTGACCTCGTGACCCTGGAGAATGTACTGGTGGCCGTCCGCTGTTGCCTGATAGAGCACGAAAAGCTTTCCGCCTTCTCCGAAGGCGATCTGCTTAAATGTGCCCGCCACATCGGGAATTTTCGGTTGCGGGGAAAGGACGGCAATGCCGGCCGCGGCAGTCCACGTGACGACTGTGGTGTCGTTGATTGCGAAGACTGTTCCTTTTTGGGAGACCGCAAGATCGGTCGCTTGTGAGACATCGACGCCCGTGCCCGGCGTGCCCGCCACGGTCGAAGCAAGACTCACCGCGACAATCTGGCCTGTCCCATTGATGCCGTATAATGAAGAGTCTGCCGACATTTTCGTAAGGCTTGTGGTAAGAAGATCGTACGGGTCATCCCAGGCTACCTGCTGTGCCGATGCATTCGTGATACCCCACCCCAGAAGCACACTGAATGCGACGACTGCCATCACCAGCTTTTTCATCTTTTACCCTCCCATGCTAAGAATACCTGTGTTTTTCGTTGTCTCTGACAACATTATGCGGTACCGAAGAAACGCACAGGCACGTTGTCTGATTATGGTGTTACCTACACGCATAGTCACTTTCGACGGACATGTCAATTAAGGATAGCTTCCACAATCCACCACCTCTTTTTCCCAATCCCCACTTTTCCCCTCTCCGGGCCATCTTTTCCAAACACCTCTTAAATCGGCATCAAATATGGACCCTTGATCCCATTTCGTTTATTCAGACATGGCATAAGCCTCTCTGACGGGCAAGATTTAAGCATACCCCTCCTTTCGTGGTCTGCTTTCATATAGAATCTCCTCGTCGCTTCTCATCATCTACCCCGAAGGCGCAAGCTCCATGATTCTCTGCCGCGTAGCGAGCAATATCTCCTGTTCCCCGGAGATGCGGATGACGAGTTCCCTCGCATGGACCAGGACTCTTCCCGGCAGGTTGATGAGAGAAAAGCGGATTGCCTTCATTCTCCTGGTAGCCCATGATCCCTTTAATGCCAAGCGTTTCATTGCCGAATTGAGATTAAACGCGAGGACCATTATCCACCACCAGGCGGCATTCTCACCGAACTTCCCCGAAGGGAGCCTTCCTCCCGCAAGGTCCTCTTTCATGATGGAGTGGGCCTCTTCGGATTTCCCTGCACGCTTATAGTGCCATCGTATCAGATCGTCACCCTCCATGTCCCTGTTTGTGACGATACCGAATATCTTGTAGCGTTTCCTCTCCATCATCATGGTGGGGAATGAAAGCTGCCCTTCCATGCCGGGAAGGATATCCTGTTTTAGAGGCTCACGGGTAGCAAGGTAGCGGTATTCCGGGTCCTTCCTGCTGTGGCCGACGGCATTGGGTACATAGGCAGTCTCGGTCCATTCCTTTCCCGTCTCCTTCCCCTCTTTGAGAAGCGGTTTCCATTCTTCCGCTTCGGCTACCGCCTTTTTGAACTCAGGGATCACATCCGCGCCTATGGCGAACTCGATTCTGCCGAAGCGCTTATTCCCGGCATTTTCGCAATACTTAAGAAGATCATGCTGATACCCTGCCGTATCGGAACGGAGATAGACTTTCTTTACTCCGGGAGGAAGCTGGCCGAGGGCCTCCTTGAAGACCCTAAGCTGTTCATGTCCTGCGGGGACATTGCCGTCCCTGAACTCGGTATGAAGGATCAACTCTTGTTCTGCCCACCAGGTATTGAAAGGTTGATAAGCCCGGTAGTGTTTATAACTGAAGAGGGCACTTCTCTTCGATGTCTCTATGAGGGTTGCGTCCATATCGAGGGTCGCTTCGGAGGCAGACTTTACTACAGAGTGAACCAAATCCCTATTTACATTCATGAGATTTATAAGGTGCTCATTCGGGGCAGGGATGAAGGCTTTCCCTTTTTCCCGCTTCTTCTCTTCTTCGGGATCATGGAAGGCATCGAGATATCGGAATATGGGTGAAGGAGAAGGAAAGGTGCGGCGGCGTTCTTTCTTCCATTGCCTTTCTTTTATTCTCCGCTTCTTACGGGTAAGTCCTTTCAATCCTATTCTTCGTAAGACCCTGCAAAAGCCCTCATCCTTTTCAAGCATATTTACATCGTCAACGCTGTCACCTCCTGCAAGGTTCAAGAGGATGAGCGAGAGGATTACCTGCTCGTCAGACCAGCCCTGGGAGCCCTTTATCACGTGCATGCGGGTCGCGATAGAGTCCGAAAGGCCCAGGACCGAAGCGAGATCGAGGTAGAGAGGGAGGCCTGCGAGAGCGGTCATACCCGATTCTCTTTTCTCTTCTTCATACTTGTACGGAAGCAGACCCTGTGGCATAATTGATTCACCTCGTTGGTGATGGAATTTGGTGTGGTAACTACATTCTATCATCCCTATTCGTAGGGGCCAACGAGGTTTTTAATTATTTTTGATGGGAGATTGAGGGCTTCACAGGAAAGCCGGCACGGCAATCGAAAGCCTCCGTCTTGTAAAGCATTGTATCAGAGCCCGGTCCAGGTTTTATGTGATAAATGCCACACATTTGATGAGGTCCCACAGTTTTGGGCCCCGTCTGAATATAGGGTGTTCCCTTGAGGGTCCTCTGATAATGTCTTCGTTATTCTTTGCATTTCGCATTCCCATCGGATAAATAGCCGGCGGAATGAATAGCCACACGATTTCTGTTTTTATTCAACATCGATATTTTCTGAGGAACTTTATGTTAAAAAGCGCTTTGCCAAACCGGGCATCGTCCTGTTCGCAGCATCACTATTTTCCTGGAATGCCGCTGCAACGGACCTTGCTCAAAATAAAGGCTCTACGAAGAATTGGACAAGGTATAGATAAAATTCCAAGGCCAAGCAGGGAAAAATAACGTCTCAGAAAAAGACGAAGCCAGCAAAGAGAAAGGCCTGAAGGAGCATCTTCGGATGATAGGCACCGGAGTAGGGGACATCCTTGACATATTGACATTTGACTTCTCTTTCACCCCTCGTCTACCCCGAATGATGACATGATGAAACAGACCGGTCAGATCTATACGTGCGTTACGGGCATGAAGAATCACACCACGGAGTAGCGGAATCGTAATGCAATACGTGATTCGTGAGAAGCGACTCACTTTCAGGCAAATAGGCCCAAAATAGTGCACCTAACACGCTGTAAATACAGCATAAAATATCGTGTCCGCAGCCACTATTTCAGAAATGGCACTTACTTCCCAGGAATCATATGTCAAGAGCGTCCCCTATAGCGCGTGCAGGCCGTGGTTAATGGAGATTTTACATTGTTGGAAATTTATAGTTTCTGACATAGCTGTTGACGGGGGGAATGCAGGATGTCCCCTTCGATTGTCCAGGCGGCTGGCATTCGAAAGGAGATTCTTTTTCTTTGACAACCATTCCCGCCAAATAGTAACGTAAGGAGAATTATCAACCGAAAGGGAAACCGGAATTCGTGTTCCGGGTAAAGGGAGGAATTATGGGCCATCGCATCACGCGAAGAAATTTATTGAAGTTTCCAGTGGCGGCCTTGGGGGCGTTCGGCCTCGGAAGCTTGACGTCACGCCGGGCACGCGCCTCGGAACCGGCGGGAGCGGCTTCGGGGAGAGGATCCTTCCCTCGAATGAGAGCCCTGAAAACAAACGAGATGAGGATCACATTTCTCGGGACTTCCTGTATTCCCCGCACTGCCCAGGAATGCAACAGCGTATATGTTGAAGTGGGCAGCGGTGATCAGTTCATATTTGACTGCGGAACAGGAGTAGTAGCCAAGTACAATGCCATGGGCATCCCCTTTTCGAAAATGGACAAAATATTTCTTACCCATCTCCACGGGGACCATATATCCGACCTCACGCACATATACTGTTTCGGACCCTCGGGCGACCGGAAGACAGCTCTCCAGATCTGGGGACCCAGCCGCTCCAACATGGTGAACCCCACAACCGCCGAAAATCCCGACGACGGGACCATTGCATTCTGTAATGCATTCCAGGCGCTCACGAGCTGGCATGTGCAGGCATTCAGTTTCTTGCAGACCGGCCTTGGAGCGAGGGGAACCGGGAACAACGGGTATGACCTGACAGTGTCGGAACTGGACTGGACCCAGGATAACGGCCCCCCCTGCTATAACAAAAACGGAGTGACAATCACCCATTTCCCCGCGGCCCACGACAGGAACGGCTCGATAAGTTACAAGCTGATATATAACGGTATGTCCATGATCTTTACCGGCGATACGAAGCCCAATGATTATGTCATTGAGCATGGACAGGGGGTGGATGTCCTGATTCATGAGATGGTCGTGCCGCCCGACACCTGGGCGCAAAAGAACACAGGGCTTAAGCCGGGGCAGGCGGGCTAC
Source organism: Syntrophorhabdaceae bacterium (assembly GCA_036504895.1). Classification (NCBI taxonomy): domain Bacteria; kingdom Pseudomonadati; phylum Thermodesulfobacteriota; class Syntrophorhabdia; order Syntrophorhabdales; family Syntrophorhabdaceae; species Syntrophorhabdaceae bacterium. The sequence goes on along the minus strand of DASXUJ010000098.1, from coordinate 931 downwards.
ACTCAGGCAGTGCAAACGGCCCAGAACATCCAGGACAGCTCCCATACCCCGCAAAAAGCTTTCGGCTACATCATGAGCCAAACCAGGCCCCGACTGGCCGTGGTTACTCATTTTCAGGTCAATCCGGATACCACGGGTCCCGCGCTCAGGGACATTCGTACCTGGTACAACGGCCCTGTCATTTTCGCCACGGATATGTTGTCCCTGACCGTTTCTCCAACCAGAATTACGCAACAAAGGATTATGATCGATAATTATGCATGGCTGGCGCCCGGAACAATGCAGGCAGCCTTATGGCCCGCAGAGTACCCGACTCCCACGTCCCAGCTCGACCAGATAATCCTTCTGGACCATTGCATTCCATCGACAGTCTACGATCCCCCCGCATAGAAGGTCTCTCGCCTCCGGCTTGGGGTCGGAGGCGAGAGACCTTTGATCGAGCCTCCCCGCGCTTAAAGCGCCTACTGTTGGTCTCGCTCGTACCCCTCCGGGCACAGGCGGTGCGAGCTACATCGCGCGGGTAAGTCACCGGATTCTAGATCATTAAATGGTCGAAATTGGGTTTGATCGGCGCCTCGGCTAAAAGGTCTGGGTCTGGAATGCCATTTATCCGGGACGGCAACGCCTTCTCCAGACCTTTTGCCTCGGTACTAGGGGGTTTATGGGTACTGCAATCATCGGGGCTCACACAACCCCGTTACGCCCGCCTTGATCCCTGTCTTTGTCCCCGCCTTTGTCTTCCACTAACGACTAGAGACTAGAGACTAACGACTGCCTTTACTACTTTCCCGTAAATGCAGGTTTTCGTTTCTCAATAAACGCCTTAAACCCCTCCCTGCCGTCTTCCGAGACGTAGGTGACGAGGAAGCAGTCATTCTCGTGGTTGAGGGCGGACTGGAGGTCCATGTTGATGCCGTTGTCCATGGCGTTC
>DASXUJ010000097.1 GCA_036504895.1 Syntrophorhabdaceae bacterium | reverse complement strand
CCCGAGCTCGATGAGCGCGTCCGTGGCCATGACCCCGAAGCCCCCGGCATTGGTGACGATGGCGAGACGCCTGCCCTTTGGCAGGTGCTTTGAATCGAGAACGGCCGCGGAATTGAAAAGCTCCGAGACTTCACGGACCCTTATAACGCCGGCCCTTCGGTAGGCGGCGTTATAAATGGTATCCTCGCAGGCCATGACCCCCGTGTGGGAAAGGGCGTTTTCTCCACTGTGGGAGAACCTGCCGGGCTTGATGATCACGATGGGCTTATTCCTTGCAAAGCCACGGGCCGATGTCATGAACTTACGCGCATCCCCCACGCCCTCCATATAAACCATGATACTCCTGGTATAGTAATCATCACCGAGGAAATCGATAAGATCGCCGAAATCGATGTCGATCATGGAGCCCAAGGAGACAAAGGCGCTGAAGCCGATATGGTTTTTTATCGCCCAGTCGAGGATGGCGCCGCCTAGGGCGCCGCTTTGGGAGATGAAGGCGATATTGCCGTCCCCGGGATGGCCACGGACTATGGAAGCGTTGAGACCTGTGCCCGGGCGGATTATGCCCGTGCAATGAGGCCCGATAATGCGCATTCCGTATTTGGACCTGATCTGCCTTATTTCCTGCTCCAGTTTAAGGCCCTCGGCGCCGATCTCCCTGAAGCCCGCGGAGATGATAACCGCTGCCTCCACCCCTATTTTTCCGCATTCTTCCAAAAAGGAAGGGACGGCAGGCGCCGGCGACGCGATAACAGCGAGGTCCACTTCTCCCGGAACGGCCGCGAGATGTGGATAGGCCTTGATACCCATCAGGGATTCCCTGTGCGGATCTATGGGGCAGATGAGCCTGTTCTGGGAGGCGCCGATCATATTCTCGAGGAGGGCTTTTCCCACGGTGCCTGCTTCCTCGCTCCCCCCTGTGACCGCGATCGTTCTGGGATTGAACATTTTTCTGATGTCGCCTGTTTTCATTACAGCCTCCGGAATAACTTCGCGTCCTCGTCTAATACTGTATTTATTTTTGCACAAAGGAGAGGGAAAGTAAAGGCATATGGTACAAATGCAGGTCCTTTCCGGACGGACACGTACGTGATCCAAACCCGTAACGCAAAGGCAAAAGTACAAGAAGAACTAGAGGTTTTTACTGTTTTAGCCGCTACGGAAATGTAAAGGGAAAAGCATTTTTTTGTGTGAGGGGATTAAAAAAAGAGACGGGAGAGAATGGGAACGGAAAACGGCGCGATGGCAGCGAATATGAATATCCGGCCAAGGCGCCGCCGAAGTTGTCCCTGTTGGGGGTTATTGCAGTTTATGCTTCTTCGCCCATTGGGCCGCGTGTATCGGACTATCGAGGACTTCGGCGCCCGCCGCCCGCAGGGCTTCATGTTTTGCGTCGACCGTCCCGGAGGTGCCGCGCACGATTGCGCCTGCATGACCCATCCGTTTCCCCTGGGGAGAATGGCGGCCCGCGATATAGGCGGCAACGGGTTTGCTCATTTTGCGGGAAATGAATCCCGCTGCCTTTTCTTCCTGCTCACCGCCCACTTCGCCGACGATGATCACGGCGTCAGTGCCCTCATCCTGCTCAAAAAGCTCCAGGATATCAGCCAGGTTCCTCAGGACCACGGGGTCGGCCCCCATGCCTATGACCGTGCTTTGGCCTACGTTGATCTCCGAGAGAATGCCGGCAAATTCGTAGGAGAGGGTACCGCTTCTTGAAATGATGCCGACCCGTCCCGGGGCGAAAAGAGATGCGGGCATGATGCCCATTTTGCCTTTCCCGGGGACGAGTATGCCCGGTGTGGTGGGGCCGAGGGCGAAAACTCCCCGGTCCGCGGCGTAGCTTCTCATGCGGATTACGTCCTGCACCGGTATGTGCTCCGGCACTATCACGATCAGTTTTATCCCTGCGTCGATAGTCTCCAGGAAAGCATCCAGAACAAAGGCGGCGGGAACGAAAAAGACGGATGCGTTGGCGCCGGTTTGTCGTACCGCCTCTTCGACACTGTCAAAGACGGGAACTCCCTCTACGATAGATCCACCCTTGCCCGGAGTGACGCCTCCCACGATTTTTGTGCCGTAGTCGAGCATCCAGTGGGTCTGGGCGGTACCGATACGGCCTGTGATGCCCTGTACAATGACGCGGGTTGAATCATCGATCAATATACTCATCAATAAACCTCGATATTCTTATATTGTGTGGCCCCGGGAAAGGAGCATCTCCCGTAGCCCGTCAATTTTTACCCACCAATTCGTAGAGTTTCGCTACCGCTTTCTCAGTGGCTGTTTCCGTCACCACATGGACACCCGCGGAGCGGAAGATCTCCCACGTCTCTTCCTGTCGGTTCCCGAGGGCTTTTGCCACTATCGGGAGCTGCAGGTTATGCTCCTGAATATAGCGGACTACACCTTTGGCGCCTTCATGTATGGGGTTGATCCCGCCGTACACGTTAATAAAGATACCCCTGATGCCGGGTTTTCTCATGATGAGGTCCATGCAGCGGTAAAGGAGCTCCGCGGTAATGCCTCCCCCGGTTTCAAGGAAATTGGCGGGCTTCATCTTCTCTCCGATGATATCCATGGAAGCCATTCCGAGGCCTGCCCCCGAAGAGATAATCCCTATATCCCCGTCGAGATCGACATAGGTGACGCCTATCTCTTTGCCCCTTTTCTCGAGGGGGTTCTCGATCCGCTCTATACGGTCGGGGAGGGGTTGGCGTATTCTGGAGATCGCGGAATCATCCACCTCAAGGACTGCGTCAACCGCGAGAAGGCCTCCGTTGGGCAGCACCACGAGAGGATTTATCTCGCAGATGAGGGCCTCATAGTTCTCGGCGGCCTTATAAAGCTGACCGATCACGTCGGTCCAGGCGCTGATGAGGGACTGGGGTATATTCAGCATTCTGAGCATTCTTCTTGCCTGGTAAGGGTAATAACCGAAAGACGGATCGATATGCATGGAAGCCAGCTTTTCCGGGGCCGTTCCGGCCGTTTCCTCGATGCGGACTCCTCCCTCGGTGCTTACCACGATAACCGGGGTGCCTGAGTAGCCGTCGACCGTTATCCCCACATAAAGCTCCTGCGCCACCTCCGCCTTCTCACATACCAGGATCTTTCGAACGGGCATCCCTTTGATTTCGGAGCCGAGAAGGACATCCGCCATATTCTTGAGCTCCTCCGGCGTGGAAGCGGTCTTGATCCCGCCGGCAAATCCGCGTCCGCCCACCAGGACCTGCGCCTTTAACATGACGGGATATCCTATCTCTCCGGCAAGGTGAAGTGCCTCGTGCATGGTGCCGGCGACGCCGCGTCGCGGGACCGGTATGCCGAGCTCCTCGAAAATATCTAACGCTTCATGTTCATGAAGTCTCATAATGATATCCGTTCCTTGGTAGATTTATTGGGCCTTTGCGCAAACCTGTAGTCCCGTAGCCAGAGAATTATATGATTGCCAACCCGGGTTGTCAACGAAAAAATCATATATACAATTATATTGTAAATCAGAAGTATTTCGACAGGCATTACAAAAGGGTGAGACTAAAAAGGGGCGAAAGCGAAATCATTTGGGGAGCGGCCCGCGCGTCACTACGGCTATTATAGAAAAATAATAATTATTTAAAAAATGTAATTGCAAATTAAATTTAATTGTATTAGAATCAATCATGGCAAAGACAAAGACTGAAACCAAAGCTAAGCCTCAGGAGGACAGCAGCCAGATCGCCTATCAGGGAATCCGGCGCATGCTGTACAGCAAAGAGCTTGTACCCGGCCAAAGGATCGCCTATCGGGACCTCGCAGAACGTCTTCAACTGAGCCCCACCCCCATTATCCAGGCACTGAAATGGCTCGAGCTGCAGGGATTCGTGCTTCATGAGCCGAACCGCGGCTACTCCATGGCGCCCTTCAGCCTGAAAGAGATGGAGGAGCTGTACGAATTGCGGGAGCTGATCGAGCCGTCCCTCGTAGCCTCCGTCATTCAGCATATCGATAAGAAAGGGCTTTCGGAGCTCAAAGCGGCGCTTGAAGCGCACCTGTCGGCGGAGCGGGAATTTTATCTCAAGGAAAGGCTTTTTAAGAACCGGGAGTTCCACATGACCCTGGCATCCCTGTCGGGAAAGGCAACCCAGCTTCGCATCCTGCAGAACGTCTTTGAAATGTTGTTCCTCAAATACGGCGGCAATTACTTTCCCGTCGCATCGCTCACGTCCACGGACCAGGCTCACCAGGAGATTTATGACGCCATAGCGTTGAGAAGTCTCGAACGGGCTCAGACAATCCTGAAGAACCACATCACCAATGTGAAAGTTCAGGTCATCTCCAGTGTCAGAAAGATGCTGGCTGAACAGGAGCGGTCCGAGTTCTGAAGATTATCCCCGTTTCGCATTCTATTACAATAAGGAGGAGGCAGTATGGGTCTTAAAACAAAGGAAGAGTATATCGAATCGATACGGGCTCTCAAGCCGACGGCATATATGTTCGGAGAGCGTATCACGAACGTGGTGGATAACCCGCGCCTTCGGGCCGGCATAGAGGCAACCGCGGCAACCTATGAAATGGCTGCAAAAGAGGAGAACAAGGACCTCTTTGTGACCATGAGCCCCCTCTTGAACGAGCCGGTGAGCCGTTTTAATCTTCCCCCCGCCAGCATCGAGGACCTCGTGGCCCGTGTAAAAGTGAATAGAAAAATGGCCAATTTTGTCGGGACCTGCCATCAGCGGTGCACCGGACTCGATTGTCTATCCAGTCTCTCCATCGTCACCTATGACATTGACCAGAAGTATGGGACCCATTATAACCAGAATTTCATCGAGTTCCTGAAACATATGCAGAAGAACGACCTTACGGGCAATGCGGGCGTGACGGACGTGAAGGGTGATCGCTCCCTGAACCCCCACGAACAGCCGGACCCCGATATGTTTCTGCGCGTGGTGGAGCGGCGGGATGACGGTATCGTGGTCCGCGGTGCGAAAGCCCATCAGACGGGCTCACTCTCGTCGCACGAGATCATCGTCCTTCCCACAAGGGCCATGGGTAAGGCGGATAAAGACTATGCAGTCGCCTTTGCCATCCCTTCGGACACCAAGGGGCTTATCCACGTAGTCGGCAGGTCTACCCTCGACATGCGTGAGCTGGACGGCTGTGATATCGGCAATGTCTACTATTCAAAGTATTGCCCCACCCTTATTTTTGACGATGTCTTCGTGCCGTGGGAGAGGGTTTTTATGTGCGGTGAGACGGAATTTGCCCAGGACATGGTGGTGAAGTTCTCCTCTTTGCACCGGCAGAGCCACGGCGGATGCAAATCAGGCAAGATCGACTGCATGGTGGGGGCAGCTCTTACCCTGATGGAATATAACGGAACGTCCAAAGCGGGCCACCTGAAGCAGAAGGTGATCGATATGATCCACCGGGCCGAGACCCTTTATGGCTGCTGCCTCGCCTCTTCATATGAGGGGAAGAAGCAGCCTTCCGGGACCTACTTTATCGACACCGTGCTCGCCAACGCCTCCAAGATTCATGAAGGAAAGGAGCTTGCGGAAGCCATCAGGCTTATGGTCGATGCGTGCGGCGGCTTCGTGACGGATCTTCCCTCCGACCGCGATTTCGAGAACCCGGAGATCGGCGATTTACTCAGAAAATATCTCAAGGGAGTAGAAGGTGTTCCCGTGGAAAACAGGGTAAAGATGTACAGGCTCGTCGAAAAGATGGCTATGGAAAGCGCCGACACGATCTCCGATATCCACGGCGGCGGCTCACCCGAGGCCCACAGGGTAACAATTTTTCGTGAGACCGATACGGAAAGCAAAAAGAAAGCGGCAAAAAGACTTGCAGGCATAAAGGACTGATAGTCCTAACACACACCGTTTTATGAGGGACAGGGCGGGAAAGAGCCGCCCTGTCTTACCCCCCCCGGAAATTAAATCGCGATCGCTCCACACGCCATTATTCCTGACGGAGAAAGCTCTGGAACACCAGGGCGCGACGATTTTGTCGGTCCCGAACGACGCCAGTCGACAATTCTTTCCTCATCGCAAGGCGGATTGGCGGTGGAAGAGTCGGAAATCACGTGTAAATTCAACGTTGCTTAGAATGATGGGCTGTGGCATATCTCTTGCTCTTCTCAATGTTATGAAAAACAGACGGGTGAATCAACAGGAGAGACGCCCGGGAGGAGGAGGCAATGAAAAAGATAATAGTAGTCGTATCGCTGGCGGCAATGCTTTTCATGGCAACGGCCCCTGTCATGAGTGACGCCTGGGCCCGCGGAGGGTATTACAGCGGCCGCGGATATCACCATCACGGCGGCAACGGCTGGGCCATAGCCGGGGCTGCGGTAGGAGGGCTGGTATTGGGCGGCATCATCGCGAGCGCAATGGCGCCCACGGTCTATTCTGCGCCCCCGCCCCCTCCCGTATATTATAGTGTCCCCGCTCCGAGAGCCTATTATTATGTTCCGCCCCCACCCCCGCCCCCCGGAGTCTACGTATACCCCTGAAAACCCTGCCCCCAATGAAGGACCGCCCCTGATGGAAGCGGTCCTTTTTTCTGTTAATCAATAATGACGCCGGGATCAGCTTGAATAAGGGGTTTCTTCGTCAGCTTCGGCCGGCGGTTTGACAGCGGCGGGGGGTGAAGTTAAAATAGGTGATGCTTCAGCTCGGCCTCCTCAATCTTTCCCATCCTTGTGTATCCGCGCCCATGGCAGGCGTAAGCGACCTGCCTTTTCGGGTTATTGCGCGCCGGTTCGGAGCTCCTCTGGCTTTTACGGAGATGATTGACGCACGTGCCTTGAGCCATAAGGACAGGAGAACTCTCCACATGCTCTCTTCCGGGGAGAAGGACCGACCCCTCGGTGTGCAGCTTGTGGGTAACGACGAAAAATATCTGCTCAAGGCAATGGAAGTCCTTGAAGGCTATGAGTTCGACCTGCTGGACCTGAACGCGGCGTGTCCGGCGCCGAAGCTTGCAAAGAAAGGTATGGGGGCAGGCCTGCTCAGGGAGCCGGCCCGATTGGAGAGCCTACTGGAAATGATGGTGCAGCGCTCGAGGGTCCCGGTAACGGTAAAGATCAGGTCGGGTTGGGACGGGGGCTCGTTAAATGCAATGGAGGTGGCGCAAAGGGCCTGTAACGCAGGGGTGAGCGCTCTTTTCATTCATGGAAGAACAAAAGTCCAGGGCTATAGCGGTGCGGTCGATTACGGGGTGATACGGGACGTGAAAAATGCATCCCCGGTGCCGGTAATCGCGAGCGGCGATAACATCTCATTGGCCGCGGTAATGAAAACATTTGAAGAGACGAACTGCGACGGCGTCGCCATTGCCAGGGGGTCCCTCGGAAACCCCTGGATTTTTCGGGATATCATCGGCTTCTTTGAAAAACCTGTCTCCGATCATGACGAGGTCGGCGCGGGAGAGGTGGTGGAAGTGATGAGAGACCACCTCGACATGGTGATCGACCATTACGGCGAAAAGAAGGGAGTGAGCTGTTTCAGGAAGTTCTTTATCTGGTACACCCGTGGGCTCAAAGGGGTCAAACCTTATCGCGACCTGGCGTTCCGGGCAGTGACCAGAGACGATCTTCACGAAGTCATGGAGGAGGTACGGACCCTTCGGCGCCTCTCATTATAGCAGATATCAGTCACTGTCCTGCATTTCATAGAAAATATCTATTTGACTTATAACTATAACCGCATTATCTTTGTCGAGGGCCACAGGCGGAACACCGTGTATCCTGTGGGGACCGCAGACGGATTCGATCGGGACCGGAGACAGGTGATGCAAAAACCGAACATATATAAGATACTGCCATGGGTTTGCCTGTTCCTCCGCCTCGGCCTGGCAGTCTTTTTTATATACGGCGGAGTGATTAAGCTTCTCGATCCCAAGGGTTTCGCGAAGCTGCTTTCCCAATACGGTCTCGTGCCGGAAGAGCTATTGCCCATTGTTGCGGTCGGGCTTCCCCTCCTCGAAACAGCGGCGGGTGTGGGCCTTATCTTCAATGTGAAAGGAAGCCTGGCCGTAATAACCGGTCTTCTCGGATTATTTGTCGCGGTGCTATGGTACGGCGTGCTCAACGACATGATAATCGATTGCGGCTGCTTCGGCGCCGGCGAGATCGCCACCCTCGACGGCTTGAGAAGGGCATTTTACCGGGATCTTATCTTATTGGGTGTGGCGGCATCTCTTTTCGCGGCAGGTTGTCTGAATCCGGGGATATGCCTCCCCGCGTGGAATAGAATACTGAACAGGAGGATAAAGAATGGAGAAGAAAGTTAGGTTTTGTGCACTGATAGCGGCCGCGCTGCTCGTCCTGTACGCCGGCACCTCATTCGCCGCATGGGGCACGAAGGAGCTTGACGAAGAAAAAGTTGCCATAACTTTCGCAAAAGAGGTCGAAAGAGGAGGGTACAAGATAGTCTCCACAGTCGAATTAAAGAAATGGATCGATGAGAAGAAAGAGATACTTATCGTAGATACCATGCCCTATGCCGACAGCTATAAGAAACAGCACATACCGGGGGCGGTCAATTTCGAATTTCCGATCCCTGAAGTGACCAAACTCGACGACAAGACCAAAGGGGAATTCGAAAAGACCCTTGGTCCCGACAAAAACAGATTGATCGTATTCTACTGCGGGTTCACCAAGTGCACGAGAAGCCACAACGGTGCGATGTGGGCTCTTAAGCTGGGATACAAAAATGTCTATCGCCATCCGGGCGGCATAAAGGCATGGAGTGAGGCCGATTACCCGGTGGAAAAGACAAAGTAAGAGGTTTAATGGACCGCCGGACTTTTCTCTGGATTGTTGCGGGGGGTATCTGGCTTGCGGCGATTCCTTCGGGAACCGGCCACGGGGAACCCTTTGCCGATGATAAGAAGGCTGCTCCGTCAAGAGAGCGGCCGCTGATAACCGGCAGGGATGGAAAGAGCCTTCATATCTACACGGAAACAAACGGCAGGAGGTTCGGCACTGCCAATCCCCATTGGGGTGTCGTATATAAAGACGGGGAGCTCGCCGACAAGGCGATCCTCAAGGCCTTCTGCACGCCCCTTGCATTCCATGACGGGCTGGTGCAGATAGGCGCCCGTCCGGGTAACGACCTTGCGGCCGGATCGGAGGGCAGTTCAACTACAGGGGAACGGCTTATCGTAACCGCTTCCTTGCCTGGAGTGGGGGATGAGATACCGCTGGGCCGCATCTTTCGTGATTCCGGGGGAAAAGATTTTGTTATTCGCTTCGGAGGCAACAGGAAAGCGGCCCGGGAAGAGGGCACGGGGTGTATTATGTGCCTCGAAAGCTGTTGGGTCGGCATCACGAGCAATGCCGCATACCCGCTGATCAGCGGGTTCAGGCGTTTCATGCGCCCCAATTCTTCATTCAAGGGGAATACCGAGCTTCTTTCCGCATCTGAGAGCCAACCAGTCATCCTTACCTACAGGCCCGCATGACGGATGAAGCGGCCGACAGAGAGTTAGCCTTTGAGACAACCTGCAGTGACTGCGGGGTGTGCCGGGGGGCGTGCCCCTTTCTCGGTCAATACGGGTCACCCGGTAGCGTGATCAGGGGCGGCGGAACGGATCTTTTCCTCTGTGCGAACTGCGGCGTCTGCGATGAGTATTGTCCCTCAGGGCTCTCACCCTCCCGTGCGCTTTATAGGGTAAAGGCCGGGATGGTTAGGACCGGTCGGATCAGCGGAATTCAGGAAAGAGCACTCCGCAAGGCCCGGAGTTTCGTCTCCCTCGGACACAGTTTCCCCTTTCGGCACTACACTCCTCTGCCGGTCCTGTTCTGGCCGGGCTGCGGCATTTCAGCGGCGTCTCCGCGACTTGTAAGGCAGGTGCGTGACTTTCTCGCAATCTCGCTGGGAGAGAGGGTAGGGTTGGCGCTCGATTGCTGCGGCGATCCTCTCTACCAGCTCGGAGATGAGGTTGGGGCGGCCGAATTGCGGGACACCGTCTCCGTGGCCTGCAATAAGGCGCAGGTAAAACGGATCATCACGGGCTGTGTAAACTGCCAAAAGACTTTGTCCGCCGCCCTTGAGGATGTGCAGGTGGACCACGTCCTCACCGTGATCCGCCATGCCGGTTATTCCTCCGGGGACGGAAGCAGACATCTCTATCTGCACCACCCATGCGGCGCGTCGCGCCTGAAGGATGTCCGGGAAGGGGCAGGGGGGCTCCTCTCATCCCTTGGGGGCCCGTCGATCTCGGAAGCTCCTCGATCCATGTGCTGCGGCCATGGAGGCGGCGTGGCCGCCATGGACCCCGGGCTCGCCGATAGATTTACGGCGAGAATCGCAGGGGAGGCGGGAATTAACACCCTGGTAACGTATTGCATGGGTTGTAGGGGGAGGTTCATGGAGAAGGGCATGGAGGCGCGCCACATCCTCGAGTTGCTGCCGGGGATAAGTCCCCTTGTCGAGAACCGGCTGCCGGGGACCGGATGGGCCGGAAGGCTCCTGCTCTCTTCACGCGAAAAGATATTCAATCCCAGATTATTGACGGCCTTTCTCCTTGTGTGTCTGATTTGTTTTCTGTGGTGGCTGAGATCCACCGGATATTTTCGCCCTGAAGGGATACTTGTTTTTTTGAGCGATCATCCTATCCTTGCGCCGGCCGTCTTCATAGGACTCTACTGCCTCGCCCCGGTCCTTCTTATCCCTGCAATTCCATTGTCTCTTGCGGCGGGTATTCTCTGGGGACCCCTGTGGGGGGTAGCCTTCTCAATCACCGGGGCCACACTGGGGGCGTCGGTCTCATTCCTTCTCGCCCGGTACATGGTAGGTGATATGGTGAGGAAACGATGGGGGGAAGAGAAATGGGAATCCCTCACAAAAATGGTGGCCACCCATGGCTGGAAAGCCGTTGCAATCGCGAGGCTCGTGCCCATCCTCCCCTTCAATCTACTCAATTATTTCTTCGGAATTACTCCGATCCCTTTCACCCGGTATTTCTGGTGTACCTTTTTCTTTATGCTCCCGGGCTGCGTTGCCTATGTGGTCTTCGCCAGCTCGCTCACTGATATGGTAAGGGGAAACGTGAAAGGTCTTTTAGTGGGACTGGCTGTTGCGGCCGCGGCTTTCATGGTCTCCTTCGCGTTCAGGCCTATAGTTCGAAAACTTTTCGTCGATCGATCTTGAGGCGAGCGACAGGAGCCCGGGGATAAAACTTCTTCGCCTGCTCATTCCCGTGCGAGGGACTGAGCAATCCTTATAATGAGAACCACCGCAAAGCCCCACGCAAAAGGGAGCCATATGGGAATATTGAAAAAGGAAGGCAGGGTATAACTCCAGACACCCGCAGTGGTGGCCGCTATTTCGGTCACGGAGCCGATTATTGCCCCTGCCACATAATATACATGATCTTCCCTATCGGGCCAGAGGAGATATCGAATTAAATATGCTGCCACGAGAATTCCCGTGACTGCCATGGTATGCCTCCAGACGAGTATAACCAGAAGAATTACGAACCAGAAAATGAACAGATCCCGGAGGAGCCGGGGCCGTACCCAGGCGCTCACGTATTTTCCAGTGCCACAGCTTTGCAGGAGGAGGGGGAGCAAATAAGAGGACCCGCAATCCTTTTGTGGCGGCGGTTTGACATGCACCATCCTATCACAGATGGCAAGGGCCTTCAATCATAAACCGGGGCCAGGGGTTCTCCAATGAATGGCGCGGCCCTTGGATACGCATGAGGCCGGGCCGGCAAGTGAAAAATGTGCTCTCACGGCTTGAATATCTTTGTACCCCAAATTTTTTCGGTGAGAGATGGCGAAGGGCTTTTCGGGCGAGTTACGAAGCGGTCGTGATTTTGCTTGCATTTCATGTGAAAATTCGCTAAGAAACAAAGAAGTGCGTAATTTGTGTACAAATTATTTAAATAAGAAGTTGACATGTTTCTCGGAATAATATATCGTAAATGTAATAGCCAAGTGAAATTTTTCATTAGTTTGCAAGGGGTCGGGCACTCGTCCAAAGCCCTGCGCGAAGGGGTTTGTTCCGGTCCGGCCGGGAGGCTCTTCGAGCGGGGATATTTTATGGAAGTCATACTGAAGGAGGTTATTGATGAGTTTTAACGAGATTTGGGATTTGCTGGTTGGCACGTTCAAGACTACGGGGTTCCCCAGCTTGACCTGGCAACACGTGGTAATGTGGGCCATAGGGTGCTTCTTTCTCTATATGGCGATTGTAAAAGATTTCGAGCCTCTTCTTCTCCTGCCTATCGGCTTCGGGATCTTTCTGGTCAATTTTCCGAATACCCCCCTCTTCGGATACACCGAGAGCGGCCACCCGGAGCTACTTCAATTCTTTTATAAATACGGCATACTATGGGAGGTAATCCCCTGTCTCATATTTTTGGGCCTCGGGGCTATGACGGATTTTGAGCCCATGATATCCAACCCCAAGATGCTTCTTATCGGGGCTGGAGCACAGTTGGGCGTCTTCGTGACCTTTACCGGCACGATCCTTGCCGGCTTCACAATCAAAGAAGCGGCATCGGTGGGCATCATCGGTGGGGCGGACGGTCCTACCACTATTTATCTTACCGCAAAGCTCGCACCCCATCTTCTGAGTGCGAACACACTGGCCGCCTATTCCTACATGTCTCTCGTACCCATCATTCAGGCTCCCATCATGAGGTTAATGACGAGCGATAAGGAACGACTCATAAAAATGAAAGTGGGGAGAAGGTGCTCCCGCACTGAATTAGTGCTCTTCCCCCTGACCTGCGGCGGCATCATCGCCCTCATGGTTCCGGCTGTCATGCCCCTCATGGGTATGCTCATGTTCGGTAACCTCATGCGCGTCAGCGGCGTGGTGAAACGCCTTACCGACACGGCGGCAAATCCTCTTATGGACATCGTCACCATTTTCCTCGGCTTGAGCGTGGGCGCCTCCATGCAGGCACATGTATTCCTCACCTATAAGCCCATGCTGGTTTTCGGTCTTGGACTTCTTGACTTCGTAGTCTGTACCGCGGGCGGCATCCTCACCGTAAAGGTCATCAACCTGATGGTAAAGAACAAGATCAACCCGCTCATCGGTAACTCCGGTGTTTCGGCCATTCCCATGGCTCCGAGGCTTTCTCAGCTGGTGGGTCAGCAGTACGATAAGAAGAATTATCTGCTCATGCACGCGATGGCTGCCTGTCTCGCCGGATCGATCGGTTCCCCGGCTGCGGCGGGCATGCTTATATCCATGTTTGAGTAGAAGGAGGCGCGCATATGAAAAGAACAATTTTTGCTATCTTTATAGGCCTTATGTTCGGTCTGGTCCTGGCGCCCCTTTCGCTGCAGGCATGGGGGGGCGGCGAGCCGCCCTGGAATGCTCCGCTATTGCCGGGGGGCACAACCGTCAAGACCGAAAGTACGGCGATCTATATAGAATACAACCTTCCCTACGAGAAGGTCCTCGCCTTCTACAAAGACGCCATGGCCAAATATCCTGACGAGAAGTTCCGTGACTGGAGCGATCAGATGTACATTGAGGACCAGGGCGGGGCCCAGTGGCACTCCATCGGCATCTTCAAGGACGGAGGAGCCAAGACTACGGTCAAGATCACGAGAGACAATATGACGTGGGTCTTCAGCACCCTTGCCATCCGGTTTGCCGGCGTCTTTTTTGTTCTCTGTGTCCTTTGGGTCTTTCTCAACATCAACAGCGCAGTGATGAAGAAGTTCTTCCCTGAAAAGAAGAAGGTGGCGAAGGCGTAAAAGTAATTCTAAGGACACGAAAAAGGCCTCTTCTCCTCGCGGGAAGGGGCCTTTTTGTATGAATCCTTATGGATTTTTTATACGTCGGCGTGGATAGAGCCGAAAGTCCTTTTGTTGACAGGCGACGACGGGTAAGCAGACTGCGATATCAGTATTCTATCCTGAGTGAGTGAGTGAGCGAGCGAGCGAATAAAGGAAGGCCGGTCAGGACCTTTGTCGGAGGAAGTGATAGCGGTCGGAAGCCCCCAGGCGTAGCTACTCGTCGTCCTGTTCCCGCCGTGGGGGAGCCAATCTCACGATCCCTATGTAGAAGAAGATAAGCGTGACTACAAGAAAGAACCTGAAAGGTATCCTCTTGGGAATGAGGATCGAGAGCTTTGAGCCGCCGCCTTGGCCGCCGTCCACATGGGCGAGGGGCTCGTTGCCGGCCATGCCGTGGACATCTTTCTTTATGGGTATCCCAATTTTGTAGACATTTTCAAAAAAGCCCCTCTCTTTCGACCACCCGGACAGGAAAGGCAGGGCGAGCAAAGGAACACACATGCCGATTACGATCCACAAGATTCCACTCTTTTTTCGCTGGTTCATAAGTGCAAAATTATAACATAATCGAGGCGTGATGGCGAATGTTTTTGGGCCGTAAAGGTGGCGGGGTCATTCGTTCCGGGAGGGCCTCCGACATTGACAAAACGATCGGTCCACGCCTATGATTACAGGAGTAACACATGTCGGGACGAGGGAGGCGACGATGGGACGTTTCAAGGAATTAAGAGCTGAGGAAATAGCCGACAATCCATTCAGGCTGATTGGCAAGGAGTGGATGCTGATTACGGCCGGGACAAAAGAGGCATTCAATACCATGACCGGTGCCTGGGGCGGTCTGGGGGTCCTGTGGGAGAGAAACGTTTGCTTCTGCGTGATAAGGCCGACGCGCTATACATACGAGTTTATGGAGAACTCCGATCTCTACACCCTCACCTTTCTTGAGGAGCAATACAGGGACATCCTTACTTATTGCGGCTCCAAATCGGGAAGGGACGTGAACAAGGTGGCCGAGACAGGCCTGACGCCCGTCTTTGACGGGGAGACCATCTATTTTGCTGAGGCTCGGTTAGTCCTCGAGTGCAGGAAGATATATCATCAGGATCTTAATCCCGAGCATTTTATCGATTCCAAAATTGAAGATTTCTATCCTCTCAAAGATTACCACAGAATGTATGTGGGGGAGATCATTCGGTGCCTTTCCGCAGCGAAGGCCTAGACCGAAGGAAGCGAAGGACCTCCCCGGGTTCGGGTCGTTTGAGCGGCCTTTAGCGCCGAAGATCCCGTAATAATATCGCCAGGGGCGAACCGTTTTCCGAAGGCGGCATGCACGCACATATCGGCTGCTTTATCCGCCACCGTAAATTGAGCGTTCACGTGGGAGATCCGGTCCTGTGAGGGCTGTTATGGGCAAAGAAATACTGCTGAACCGGATGAAAGGAGAGGAGGGCGTTGCTCTCCTAAAGAGACTGGCTCCTGTTCCGGGCGGGCAGCCCTGGGTTGCATTAAATATTGTACTGAAACGGTTCTTGTGGTATTCTCAAAGCCTGTTGGATAGAGGGATGTAACAGTGGCAGGTGGGCGGGATCGGCTTTATAATCGAGATAAAATAAAATGCCGAAGGCGGGACTTGAACCCGCACAGGCTTGCACCTACTAGACCCTGAACCTAGCGCGTCTGCCTATTCCGCCACTTCGGCACCCCTTTAACTTATATGGATATTGAACCTATGTCAAGAGGTGAATTATGATAATCTTTGAATCCCTCGATATTTCCGAGAGATTTCAAAATCCGGTGCTGACCATCGGCAACTACGACGGTCTCCACATAGGCCATAAAGCGATAATCGAACGGGTAAAGGAGAAGGCCCTTCCTCTCGGGGGGACCTCCATGCTGATGACCTTCAATCCCCATCCCCTTACGATAGTGAGACCCGATGCTTTTGTGGGGCTCATCTCTCCTCTTACCCTGAAGAAGAGGCTGGTCGAATCAACCGGCATCGATGTGATGATCATCGTCCCCTTTACCACAGAATTCCGGTCGGTCGAGCCGGAAGAGTATGTAAAGGATATTCTTGTGGGCAGGATAGGCATCAAGGGGCTTATCGTGGGCTATGACTTCAGGTTCGGCGCTCAGGGCAGGGGCGATGTGGGCCTCCTCAGGAAGCTCTCGGAAAAATACGGCTTTTTTTTCGAAATCGTGGAGGCCATCACCCTTCACGGAGAAAAAATAGGCAGCAACCGTATACGCCATATGGTTATTGAAGGGGAGACGGAGAGGGCGATCGATTTCTTGGGCCGTCCTTATATGATAGAAGGGCGGGTGGTGGAAGGGTTCGGCCGGGGCAGGGACCTCGGATTTCCGACAGTCAATGTCACCACCGAATATGATCTTATCCCCAAAACCGGCGTCTATTCCTCCGCCATAATGGCAAAAGGCCAGGTATTCAAGGCGGTGACGAACGTGGGTTTTAACCCGACCTTCGACGGGGAGAATTTAACGATAGAATCCTTCATCCTCGGTTTCGACGGTGATCTCTACGGCGAAAAGGTTACCCTCTTTTTTTACCGGAGGATCAGGGATGAAAAGAAATTCAGCTCTGTGGATGAGCTGAAGCAAAGGATCGGACAAGACGTGGAGGAAACACGGTCATATTTCCGCGAAAAGGAAGGGTATTAGGAAGTTTCTGCTGAGCATCGACCGACCGGGGGGTCCTTTATTTCCCGCACATGCATTATTGTTGGAGGGTTATATTGAGGCCCTCGAAGGCTCTCTTCACGATCTGCGCGGCTGTCTCCACCGGGCCGGATTCCTTCACCCTCACGAGCGAAAGACCCTGTTCGTCACTGTAGGCAGCCCGCACGACCAGTTCCCCGGAGCCGATGCACGCGTTGATCCCGAGGGGGACGCTGCATCCGCCGCCGATCATGGTCTGAAGCAGGCGCTCCGTCTCGACCTCTTTACGGCTTTCCCTGTGGTCCAGGGGCTTCAGGAGATCGATTGATTCCGCCTCGTCACGGCTCTCTACCCCGATTGCGCCCTGTCCTGACGGCGGCACCAGGATATCGAGGGAGAGGATGTCCCGCACCGAATCTTCATAACCCATTCTCCTGATTCCGGCCAGGGCGAGAACGATGGCTTGAAGGTCAAGGTCATCCATTTTCCGGATGCGGGTATCTACGTTCCCCCTGATCGGAATAATTTTGACCCCGGGGTGGCAATGAAGGATCTGAGATTTCCTGCGAAGGCTGTTCGTGCCGATCCTCGCACCCTGTTTCAATGTATCGAAGCTCAGGGGGGAGCGGGACAAGAGGGCGTCCCTCGGGTCTTCTCTTTTGAGCACGGCGGCAATGACGAGTCCCGAGGGGAGTCCCGTGGGAAGGTCTTTCATGCTGTGGACGGCCAGATCGATCTCTCCCTTTTCGAGTGCCTCTTCGATCTCCTTCACAAAGAGCCCTTTTTCGCCGATAGTATGAATGGGCTTATCCCATATGGTATCGCCTGTTGTCTTAATAATCTTGGTGGTGAACTCCCATTCAGGATAGAGGGACCTGAGCTCGGCCACCACCATTCCCGTCTGCGTGAGGGCGAGCTTACTCCCCCTGGTCCCCAGTATCCATCTCTTCTTCATCGCCATCCTCAATTTCAAATAGTCTTTTCATCACATCCAGGACTTCGGGGCTTCCGTTATCTTTGATAAGGGCAAGGTGGGGGTGGAGCAGCTTGCTCACAAGGGCCCTGGTCATGGCCTCGATCCGGGCGACAGTCTCTTCGTCCAGATCTTTCATTTTGGAGAGCCCCTTTTTCACCTCTGCCGACCTGATATCCTCTGCTTTATGAGCAACCTTTACGATAAGGGGAGCCATATCAAGGCGAGTAAGCCAGTGGGAGAATTTTGCCGCTTCCTCCTCCATAATCTCCTGAGCCTTCTCCGACTCTTTCAGACGATCCGAAAGGTGTCTCTGGGAAAGGTCTTTAAGATCGTCGATGTCGTAAAGGTATACGTTGTCTATTTTATTGACTCCCGGGTCGATATCCCTCGGGACGGCGATATCGATGAAAAAAAGAGGCCGGTTCTTTCTCTTTTTCATGACCGAATGGACAAGGGTCGCACCGATGAGCGGCTGTTCAGAGCCGGTGGACGAGAGTACCATATCCACCCGTGTGAGGAGGTCCTCCATCTCCGTGAAAGGAGAGGCGATCCCCGCATATTCTTCCGCGAGCCGAAGGGCGCCCTGAAAGGTCCTGTTTGTAATGAATATCTCGCTCAAGCCTTCCTTTTTGAAGTGTTTGAGCGCAATTTCGCACATCTCGCCGGCGCCGATCACGAGTATTCTCTTGCGGCTCAAATCGAGGAAGATCTTCTTCGAGAGTTCCACCGCCATGGAGCTGATGGAGACGGGATTGTAGCCGATCCTTGTCTCCGACCTGATGCGTTTTGCGACGTGAAACGTACGATGAAAGACCTTATTCAGGAGAAATCCCGTGGCCCCATGGGACGTGGCGAGGCGGTACGCGTCTTTGACCTGTCCGAGAATCTGGGGTTCTCCCACAACCATCGAATCGAGTCCCGATGATACGCGAAAAAGATGGCGGTATGCGTCTTCATCGTACAATACATATGTGTAGGGATCGAGCCGCTCCCCTTCGACGGCGAACCGGTCCCGGAGCGCGCTCTTTATGATATCGAGGGCCTGTACACGGTCTCTGCAGGAATAATAGATCTCCGTCCTGTTGCATGTGGAGAGGAGTATGATCTCTTCCATTCCCCTATGCTTGAGGGACTGAAGGAGTTCCGGTGCGATCGTCTCGGATATATAGAGTCTTTCCCTTATGCCCAGAGGGGCGGTATTGTGATTGAGGCCAAAGACCCCTATATGGAGAGTCTCCTTCACGGGAAGCATCACCACTGTCCATAGGAGTGCAATCCGCCGGTGAAGAGATTGACGCCTAAGAAAGTGAATAACATGAAAAAGAACCCTATGATCATCATATATGCGGTTTTTCTGCCTCTCCACCCGATTGTCAGACGGTTATGGAGGAGGATGGCATAGACGATCCACGTGACAAGAGACCATGTTTCCTTCGGGTCCCAGCTCCAATGGGAGCCCCACGCGAAACCCGCCCATATGGAACCGGTAATGATCCCCACGGTAAGGAGGGGGAAACCGTAGGACATGCACCTGTAGTTGATCGCATCGAGGGTTTCGAGAGAGGGTATACGGGGCGAGAGGGAGAGGGAAGTCTTTTTTTTGATACTCCTCTCCACGACTATGTAGAGGAGGGACACGAAAAAAGCCACCAGGAATATGGCATTGCCTGAGAAGGCAAGGAAGGTGTGCACTGGGAGCCAGAAGCTCTTGAGTACCGGCGGAAGGGGTCTTATTGCAGTCGCGTAGGTAAGGGACCAGATGAGCATGAGAGACAGGACCGGCGCGACGATCGCACCCACAAGGTCGATCTTATAGGATCTTCTCAGGTAGAGGAAGAATCCCGCGACACAGAAGGCAAAAAACGAAAGAGCCTCGGGAAGATTGGTTACAGGTGCATAGCCTGCCTGAAAATATCTCAAAACCAGGGACACTAATTGGACGACAAACCCCCCGGCGAGGCAGATAAAGGCGGGAATACCCATGCGGAGTGCGCCTGTCGAGATCTGGAGGAGGTAGAAGAGCGTGGAGATGAGATAAAGGCAGAGGGCGGCAATGAGAAGGGAGGTGCTCATTCGTGAGAGGCAAGAAACTTGCTCTTTATTTTTCGGAAACCGATTCTGTTAACCTCTTCCATCTCCATCTCCCCCAGATGTTTGAGGATCTCCTTTCGCTTCTTCCCATCTTTTTCGGTCTCGATAAGCAGTCTTCTCACCCTTCCCATGATACGTGCGTATTTCACATAATCCCATGTAATCTCGCGGGAGATCAATTGCCTGAGTCTTTTGGACAGGAAAGGCAGTGTCCCTGATGTCGAAATCGCTATGGAGATAGGTCCTTTGGTGACAAGAGAGGGCACGATAAAGTCGCAGAGCCGGGGGTTATCGACCACATTCACCGGGATATGCCTCCGGGATGCGTCCTCTTTCACTCTGGCATTCACCTCTTCCCGATCGGTAGCCGCGAACACAAGAGACGTTTCTTCAAGGTCGCTTTCGTAATACTCTCCCCGCCTGACTGTAATTTTCCCGTCTTCGGCCCAGCGTAGCAGCTTCCGGCTCATTTTAGGGCTCACGACATTCACCGATGCGCCGAATTTAAGCAGCATCCGCACTTTGCGCTCCGCAACCGCCCCTCCGCCGATGACAAGGCAGATTTTCCCCCTGAGATTCAAAAGGAGGGGGTAATAAGGCACGTCAGTACCCGACGGTAAAGGTGTCGAACTCACCGGTATATTCCTCCCACGAGACCTGTGCTTCCTCGACGCGCGCAGCCGGAGGACCCGACCTGCACCACTCGATCATCTCTTCGAGGCGCTCAATCGGTCCCTCGCACAGCACCTCGACCCGCCCGTCTCTCAGGTTTCTCACCCATCCCGTCAGTCCGAGTCTCAGCGCGGTACCCTCCGTATAGTGTCGAAAATAGACACCTTGTACTAAACCCCGTACAAAAATATGCGCGCGCCCCATCATGTTGTTTTTTTGTTGATTGCTTCCTATATTTATTATAATTAACATAAGGACCTCACAAAATCAAAAGCTTTTCAGCCGGCGGAGGAATGGAAATGTACAGGGTAGGCATCGACTTGGGTTCTGTGAGCGTGGACCTTGTGGTTATGGACGAAGCAGGAAGCATCGTAAGAGAAGTCTATACGCGCCACATGGGAAGGCCTTTCGAAATAGGAAGGGAAGCCATAGAGGAAGTGCTCAAAGAATTTCCCGTCGATTTTATCGCAGCCACAGGGACCGCGGCCCATGCCTTCGCTCCCATTGTGGGGGCTGCATTCGTGAACGAAATTGTGGCCCTTACCCAGGGGTTCAGCTTTCTCTACCCCCATGCGGGAAGCGTGATAGATATCGGGGGAGCCGACTCCAAGCTGATTATTTTCGAGAAGGGCACGCGGAGCAGGAAACTGAAGGTCCGGGATTTTTCGATGAACACCTTATGTGCTGCGGGGACGGGCTCTTTCCTCGATCAGCAGGCATCGAGGCTTCGGTTCACTATCGAGGAATTCAGCGAAGTGGCGCTGAAATCGAACAACCCCCCGAGGATTGCGGGCAGGTGCACCGTATTCGCCAAATCGGATATGATCCATCTTCAACAGATCGCCACCCCCGATTATGAGATCGTTGCGGGACTCTGTTATGCCCTTGCGAGAAACTTCAAAAGCAATATCGCGAAAGGTAAGGATATCAAAAATCCTGTGGCTTTCGTGGGCGGCGTCGCGCAAAATGCAGGAATGAGAAAGGCCATTCAGGACGTATTCGGTCTTGGGAACGACGAGTTTATCGTTCCCGATCATTTCACCTCTATGGGCGCCATAGGGGCCGTAGTCACGGTACAGGAAGACCCGTCTCTGAAACGCCGGTTCAAAGGTTTCGAAGAGCTCGATACATACCTGGAGAAACAGAGACTGGAGGAGACCCATGAGCCCCTCGAGATCTCGGACCAAAACCTGAACGTCTCCTACGCGGTACGGACAATCGATTCCAGGGTTACCGCTTATTTGGGTGTGGACGTGGGATCGATCAGCACCAATCTCGTAGTTATCGATGCAGAGAGGAACGTCCTGGTAAAAAGGTACCTCATGACCGAGGGGAGGCCCCTGGAAGCCGTGAAGAGAGGATTGGCCGAGATCGCGGACGAGGTGGGCGACAAGGTGGAGATTATCGGCGCAGGGACCACCGGATCCGGAAGATATTTGACTGCCGATTATATCGGCGCAGATATCGTGAGAAACGAGATTACTGCCCAGGCGGAAGCCGCCATATCCATAGACCCGGAAGTAGACACAATTTTCGAAATAGGAGGGCAGGACTCCAAGTACATAAGCATCGACAGGGGCGTGATCGTCGATTTCGAGATGAATAAGGCCTGTGCCGCGGGCACGGGCTCCTTTCTCGAGGAACAGGCCGAGAGGCTCGGTATTTCGGTAAAGGAAGAGTTCGCCGACCTCGCCCTCGCATCGGCTCAACCGATAAAGATGGGCGAAAGGTGCACGGTCTTCATAGAGTCAGATGTAATCCATCACCAGCAGAAGGGCGCAAAGACGGGGGACCTCGTGAGCGGCCTTTCTTACTCCATTGTCATGAATTACCTGAATAAAGTGGTGGGGGACCGGCGCATCGGGAACAGGATATTCTTCCAGGGCGGCACGGCTTTCAACAAGGGCGTAGTCGCGGCCTTTGAAAAAGTGTTGGCAGGCAGGCCCCTCAAGGTGCCGCCCCATCACGATGTGACAGGGGCCATCGGGGTCGCTATCCTTGCAATGAAAGAGAAGACCTGGGAAAAAAGCTCGTTCAGGGGCTTCGACTTGAGCAAGAGAAGTTACGAGGTCGAGACCTTCGAGTGTAAGGGATGTGAGAACCTCTGCGAGATCAGGAAAGTTATGGTTGAGCGGGAGGCTCCATTATATTACGGGAGCAGATGCGAGAAATACGATGTGGTGAAGAAGAAGGAAAAGAAAGATATTCCCGATCTTTTCAAAATCAGGAACGAAATAATGCATGAAGTGTGTGAGGGCAACGGTGACGGTGAGACTATCGGCATCCCGATGCTTCTCAACATGCATGAATTTCTGCCGTTCTGGAAGACATTCTTTGTAAATTTGGGTTTTACGGTCATACTGTCCGATCCCACCAACAAATCGATTATCCGTGACGGGGGAGAGAATATTATAGTGGAGACCTGCTTCCCCGTGAAACTTGCTCACGGCCACCTCCTGAACCTCATTAAGAAAGATGTGAAGAGGATATTCCTTCCCAGCGTTATCAATATGAAAAAGCCGACGGAGAACGTCTCTAATTCCTTCGCCTGCCCTTACGCCCAATCCGTCCCGTACACAGTGCATGCCTCCATAGATTTCGCCGGCTCGGGCGTAACATTGGACTCTCCGGTGATCCATCTGGGGGGAGGAGCCAAAGTCGTTCTTGACGAGCTCTACGCCTATGGGAAAAGCCTGCACAAATCACGTAAGGCAATAAGAAAAGCGTTCGAAGCCGCGAGCGGAGCCCAGGAGGAGTTTACCCGCAGATGCCTCCAAAAAGGGATCGAAGCATTATCCGGTCTGAAGAGCAATGAGAAGGCAATGATAGTGGTCGGCAGACCGTACAACAGTACGGACCCCGGGGCGAACCTCAACCTCAATAAAAAACTTATCGACCTCGGGGTGATGCCGGTTCCTCTTGATATGCTGCCCATTCCCAATGATGTCGAGAGCGGGCAGGGCCTCGAGGATATGTACTGGGGATATGGCCACAAGATACTGAGGGCAGCAAGGTTCATCCGGAACCATAAAAATCTTTATGCCATCTACATTACGAACTTCGGATGCGGACCTGACTCCTTTATCACTCATTTCTTCAAAAAAACTATGAAAGGAAAACCCTACCTCCAGCTTGAGATAGACGAGCACAGTGCCGACGCGGGGGCAGTCACAAGACTTGAAGCCTTTCTCGACAGTATAAAGAACGCCAGGATCGAAGAGGCAGGGAAGGAAGCGCGCAGCGATGTCTACAAGATGAACGGTCACAGGAAGAGAATCTATATACCCTACATGACCGATCACGCCTATGCCCTTGCCGGCGCCTTTAGGGCGTGCGGTGTGGATGCGGCGGTGATGGATGAATCTGACGAGGAGTCGGTCACTGTAGGGAGAAAATATACCACCGGCAAAGAATGTTATCCTTGTATACTCACTACCGGCGATATGGTAAAGCACGCAACCAAGGCTGATTTCGATCCCGGAAAGAGCGCCTTCTTCATGCCTTCCGGGAGTGGGCCGTGCCGATTCGGTCAATACCATAAATTTCACCGCATGGTGCTTGATGAGATAGGCCTCCCTGATGTGCCCATTTACGCGCCTAACCAGGACGACAGGTTCTATAAGGAGCTCAATATAGTGGGCGGCAAATTTTCCCGCCTCGGTTGGAGGGCGGTGGTCGCTACCGATCTTCTCATCAAGATGCTCCATGAAACCAGACCTTTTGAAACCAGGATCGGGGATACCGACATAGTCTATGAAGAGGCCCTCTCTGCAGTGCGCAGGTCCATAGAAGGCGGAGGAGAAGATATCGTACCGGTCCTCGACCGGTCTGCACGCGCGTTTCTGGGGATCCCGAAGAACGATGTCCGGAAGCCTGTAGTGGGTATCGTGGGTGAGATATACATAAGGTCAAACCGATTTGCGAATGGATACCTGATAAAGAAGGTGGAGGAGTTCGGGGGGCAGGTGTGGCTCGCGCCCATTGCAGAGTGGATATCTTATGTGAATTTCACGGCAAGAGCAAGAAGCCTGAAAAATGCGAGCTTCTCCAATGCGTTAAGTGTTATACTTACGGATCGTGTTCAGAAAAAAGAGGAGCACGCCATGGAGAAGGTCTTCAAGGGGCTGCTGCGTTACGGTCCCGAGCCTACGGTGGTGTCGATCATCGAAAAAGCGCGTCCTTACGTGGATGTAAGTTTTGAAGGGGAAGCTATCCTCAGCGTGGGCAAAAGCATAGACTTTATCGGGAAGGGGGTATCAGGCATAATCAACGCCATGCCTTTTACCTGTATGCCGGGGACCATATCGAGCGCAATGATGAAGCTGATCCAGAAGAAATATGAGATTCCGATCTTAAATGTCGCGTATGAGGGCCAGGGAATGACGAACATCACCACCAGGCTCGACGCGTTCATGTATCAGGTGAGAGAGCACTTTCAGGGTAATGAGTAATCCGACTTTCGAGGTCCTTCTCATCGCAATCCTCATAGTGCTGAACGGTATTTTTTCCGCCGGCGAGATGGCCATAGTCTCGTCGAGAAAAAGTAAAATCAAAGAGTTACTTCGGGAAAAGAAGGACAGGAAGGCGGAGATCCTGCTCCTCATGAAAGAGAACCCCGAAAAATTTCTTTCCTCGGTCCAGGTGGGAATTACCCTTTTCGGAACCCTTGCCTCCGCGGTGGGCGGAATTGTCTCGGTGAAATACATCGCTCCCCTCATGGGCCGTTTCCTTGCAAAAGACCTTTCCGAGACGGTTTCGCTGGTATTGGTGGTGGCCGTCCTCACATACCTGACTCTCGTTTTCGGGGAGCTGGTGCCGAAATATATCGGCATGAACTATAAAGAGTCGGTTGCCCTCAGGATCGCGCCATTATTTGATTACACATCAAGGATCCTGTTTTTCGTGGTCAATTTCCTCAGCCTGTCCACCACGTTCATCATCAAGGGCTTAAGCCTGAAAAAAGGAGAGGACCATGTGGGCGAGGGGGAGATAAAGATTCTCCTTGAAGAGGGGAGGAGGAAGGGGGTATTCGACCGCACCGAAGAAGAGCTGATCGACAGCGTCTTCAAGTTTGCCGACAGGCTGGTGAAGGAGATCATGGTGCCCAGGCCCAATGTCTACGCCATCGACATAGAAGAGGGCAGAGATGAGATACTCAAGTATATTATAGAGAATGAATATTCCCGGTATCCCGTCTACAGGGACCATCCGGACAATGTGATAGGCATCGTATATCACAAGGATATTACCAGACATATATGGCTCAAGGAAGAATTCGATCTCGAGGGGCTGCTGAAGAAGCCGTACTTCGTGCCCGAGACCATGGAAATAAGCGCCCTCCTCAGAGAAATGCAGAAAAGGCGCTCCCACATGGCGGTGGTAGTCGACGAATATGGGAGCACCATCGGCATCGTGACCCTTGAAGACATCATGGAAGAGATATTCGGCGATATTATGGATGAGACCGACGTAGACGACCGGATGGAGAGGTTGAGGGACGGTTCGGTGATTATAGACGGGGCTTACTCGATCAGGGATCTCAATAACAAGATGGACCTCGATTTACCGGAAGGTCCGGGTTATGAGACATTGGGAGGGTTTATACTGAGCCAGCTCCAGGGGATCGCCAGGGGGGGCGAGATGGTCTACGTGGGAGGCTACAAATTCACTGTGGTCGATATTGAAGGCAGGAGAATCAGGAAAGTGAAGCTCGAGCGCCGCCGGTTAGGTCCGAGGAGGACCTGAAAAGGGAAGGGCGGTTTACCTCTTTTCTTCGAAGATGCCCATGCCCCTGAATTTCTCGTATCGCTTCTGTTTCCTCTCTTCAGGGTTCATCGCCATGACCTCTTTCAGGTATTTCGTGAGGACGGGCCTGACATGCTCCATGGCTTCATCCTGATTCCTGTGCGCACCGCCGAAGGGCTCCCTGATAATATCGTCAATTACCTTGAGTTTAAGAAGGTCGTATGAGGTGGGCTTCAGGGCCTCGGCCGCCAGAGGGCCCTTCGATCCATCCCTCCAGAGGATGGCCGCACATCCTTCGGGCGAAATGACTGCGTAGGTGGCATTCTCGAGCATCAGGATCCGGTCGCCTACGCCTATGGCAAGCGCCCCTCCGCTCCCTCCCTCTCCGATGACCACGATGATTACCGGCACGTCGAGAGAGAACATAAAGCATATACTCGAGGCGATTGCCTCTGCCTGACCCCTCTCTTCCGCCTCGATCCCCGGGAAGGCTCCGGGGGTGTCGATGAAGGTGATTATGGGCTTTCCCCAGCGGTTAGCCATATCCATAACCCTCATGGCCTTTCGATATCCATCGGGATGGGCCATGCCGAAGTTTCTGTATGCCATGGCCCGTATGTCCTTTCCCTTCTGGTGACCTATTACCGCCACGCCCGTGCCCTCATGAAAGGCAAAGCCGGCCACGATGGCGGGATCGTCCCGGAACTTGCGGTCGCCCTGGAGCTCCGTAAAGTCGGTAAAAAGATTTTCGATGTAATCGAGGGTGTGGGGCCTGTTCAGGTGTCTCGAGATCTGCGACCTCTGCCAATGGGAAAGGTCTCCGTAAATCTCCTTCTCGAGCTTCGCCACTTTTTTCTGAATGGATTGAAATTCCCGGGCATAATGGGGATCTCTCACATCATAGAATCTCTTTATCTCGTCTAGCCTTCGCTCTAAAGGCTCAAGCCTTTTCTCAAAGTCAAGATAATGTCTCATCCGACACCTCAACCGAAACTCCGTCCGGAAAATTTTTCAATACCACATCCATTTTTGCGGGGTCCACGCGAAGGTTCTTTACGGGAAGGGACCGCCTGTCGCCGTTAAAAGAGAATTCGAGCGATATCTTCGCCTTTCCCCTAAGGCTGAAGAGGACATCTTTAAGGACCCTCAAGTCCTCTTTCCTGAATACCCGGCAATCGATGCCGAGCTTCACCCTCTTACCCATCTCCCTGGCCATATCCTCAAGGAGGATTATATTCTTTGCCTTTATACGCGCGCCGTTTTCGTCGACCTTGTCCAGGTTTCCAAGCACGATGAGAGGTTTCTCGCCGGCGATATGCTTCTGATTTCTGCCGTAGAGGTCGGGAAAGACGATCACCTCTACGGTTCCTTTCGTATCTTCGAGGGTGATATAGGCCATCCTGTCACCCCTTTTGGTTACCACTTCCTTGCAGGTGCTCACCACGCCGACGATCTGGATATCCTCCGACATATCGGTGGTTTCTTTTAAATTTTGACTGTCGTAGGGCGTGATGCTGTTGATAAGCTCCTCATAGGCGCCCAGGGGATGCCTGCTGAAGTAGAAGCCGAGGGCTTCTTTCTCCCCCCGGAGAAGCTCCTCGTGAGGGATCTCTTCCATCTCAGGTATGTTGATGGTCTCCGCGGCCCCGTATTCGGTTCCGAATATATCCATCTGATATTGGTTCTTATCTTTTTTCTGGAGTTTATCGGACTTCTCGTGGAGCACGTGGAGGAGTTGGGACCTTTTGAGCCCCATGCTGTCGAAGCAGCCGCCCTTTATGAGGGCTTCCATGACTTTCTTGTTTACCCGCCTGGAGTCTATGGCGCTCAGGAACTGGGTGAAGGAGGTGAACTCTCCGAGCTCTTCCCTGACTGCGAGAATACTGTCGAGGGCTGCGTCTCCCACGTTCTTTATCCCTGACAAGCCGAAGCGTATCTTATTCTCCACAACGGTAAAAGACTTCTCGCTCTTGTTTATGTCGGGGGGCAGGATCTCTACTCCGTCTTCCCTGCATTCCGATACATACTTGACCATTTTGTCCGTATCGTTCACTTCGCTCGTAAGGATGGCGGCAAAATAGGGGACGTAATAGTGGGCCTTGAGATAGGCGGTCTGATAAGCGATCAATCCATAGGCGGTACTATGGGATTTGTTGAAACCATATTCACCGAACTGAAGGATGATATCGTAAATTTTCTGTGCGGCCTGAAGGGATACGCCGTTGGCGGTCGCGCCGGTGATGAACCGCTCCTTGTACGCCTCGATCTGCTCGGGCACCTTTTTGGACATGGCCTTTCTCAGGGCATCCGCGTCCTTTATCGAAAATTTGGCAAGGACCGTGGCGATCTTCATAATCTGTTCCTGATAGATTATGACGCCGTAGGTGTCCTTCAGCACCCCTTCCAGGAGGGGCGTCTCATATTTCACAAGAGACGGGTTGTTCCGTCTCTTGATGAACTCATCGACCATGCCGCTCTTTAAGGGGCCCGGCCGGTAAAGGGCGATGAGGGGCATGATATCCTCGAAGGTCGCAGGCTTGAGCTTGGTGAGCAGGTCTTTCATGCCTCTGCTTTCAAGCTGGAACACCCCTGAGGTGTTCCCCGCGGCAAGAAGCTCATAGGTCTTTCTGTCGTCGAGGGGAAGGTTGTTGATATCCAGGTCGACACCCTGGGCCTTCAAAAGCTTTATTGCCTCATCCATGATAGTGAGGGTTTCGAGACCGAGAAAGTCTATCTTGATAAGACCGATTTTCTCGATGGTCTTCATGGCGTATTGGGTGATTACCTCGCCCTTCGATCCTTTATAGAGGGGCAGGTACTCCGACAGGTGCTTGTTCGCGATCACGATGCCCGCCGCGTGGGTCGAGGCATGACGCGCGAGGCCCTCGAGGACCATTGCATTATCGAGAAGCTCTCGTGTTCTTTCATCATTGCGGTAGGCGTCGCCGAGCTGGGGCTCGTCCGACATGGATCTCTCTATGCCGTTGTCCGCGGAAGTGACCATCTTGGCGATCTTATCCACATCCGCGTAAGGGATCCCGAGGGCCCTGCCCACGTCCCGGACCGCGGCCTTCGACTGCATGGTCCCGAAGGTGATTATCTGGGCCACGTTATCCTTGCCGTATTTGTCGGTCACATACTTGATTACCTCATCCCTTCTTTTCTTGCAGAAGTCGACGTCGATATCAGGCATGGTGACGCGCTCGGGATTTAAGAACCTCTCGAAGATAAGATCATATTTGATGGGATCTATATCGGTGATGGCGAGGCAGTATGCAACGAGGCTTCCGGCAGCGGAACCCCTGCCGGGACCCACTGGTATTCCCTCCGACTTCGCATATCTGATGAAGTCGGCGACGATGAGGAAATAACCGGCAAAGCCGATTCTCTTTATTACATCGATCTCATAAAGAAGCCTTTCGCGGTAAGTCTCCTCGAGGGCGGGCTCGAAAACTTCATAGGCGGCCTTAATGCGGTCCAGGCGCTCGCGGAAACCCTGCTCGCTGAGAGACACGAAATACTCATCGATCTCCATCTCTTTGGGCGGTGTAAAGACCGGGAAATGGTATGTATCTACATCGATCTCGACATTACACATCTCGGCGATTCTCATCGTATTGGACAAGGCTTCGGGGTATTGGGAAAAGGCCCTCTCCATCACTTCTTTCGACTTGAAGTAAAACTCCTCGGTTTGAAATGCCAGTCTGTCTTTGTCGTTCATGGTCTTGCCCGTCTGAATGCAGAGGAGCAGCTCATGGGCCTTGGCTTCTTCCTTACGGAGGTAATGGCAGTCGTTTGTCGCGACCAGGGGAATACCGTAGTGTTTCGAGAGACTCGCCAGCCCCTCGTTTATCTTGGTCTGCTCCGCGATGCCGTTATCCTGAAGCTCGAAGAACATCCTATCGCCGAAAATGGAATAATACTCCTCAACCGTGTCGTGAATCGTCTTTTCATTGTCCCGCAGTATCATGGACGGGATCTCTCCCTTTATGCATGCGGTGAGACAGATGAGGCCCTCGTGGTATTTCCTCAGAAGCTCCTTGTCGATTCTGGGGACATAGTAGAAGCCTTCGAGGTGGGCGAAGCTGATGAGCTTGCAGAGGTTCTTGTAACCCTGGTTGGTCTGGGCGAGGAGGACGATGTGGAACGCATTGTCCTCGCCCCTCACCTTTTTCTGATCGAACCGTGACTTCGGGGCGATATATGCTTCAACCCCGATGATCGGCTTTACCCCGTACTGTTTTGCGGCAAAATAGAAATCGACCACTCCGAACATGTTGCCGTGGTCTGTGATACTGCACGAGGGCATGCCGTATTCATTCGCGAGCTTGAATAACCGGTCGAACCGTATCGCCCCGTCAAGGAGGCTGAATTGTGTGTGGAGATGGAGATGAACGAAATCCGCCATCTATTCCCACTCAATGGTGCTCGGGGGCTTGGAAGAGATATCGTAGACGACCCTGTTTACCCCGGGTACTTCATTGATTATCCTGCGCGCCATCCTGTCGAGCACGTCATTGGGGATCCTCGCCCAATCGGCGGTCATGGCGTCTTCGCTCTCCACGATCCTTATGGCGATGACATTGGCATAGGTCCGCTCGTCGCCCATCACCCCCACGGTCTTCACGGGGATAAGTATGCCGAAGGATTGCCAGATATGGGAGAAGGCGACGTTTCTCTCCACTTCCTCCCTTACGATATGGTCCGCTTCTTTGAGTATCTTCAGCCGCTCCCGGGTGACATCGCCGATGATCCTGATGGCGAGACCGGGACCGGGGAAAGGCTGCCTCTGGACTATGTTGTCGGGCAGGCCGAGCTCTTTGCCCACGATCCTTACCTCATCCTTGAAAAGCTCGCGGAGCGGCTCCAGGAGCTTGAGCTTCATCCGCTTGGGGAGACCCCCCACGTTATGGTGGCTCTTTATAGTGGCTGAAGGACCTTTGGAAGAGATGGATTCTATTACGTCCGGATAGAGGGTGCCCTGGGCGAGGAACTGAACGTCGCCCGATGCCTTGGCCTCTTCTTCAAAAATCTTGATGAAGAGCTTACCAATGATCTTACGCTTTCTTTCAGGATCTTTTACCCCTTTTAATGCATCGAGAAATCGATCGGTTGCGTCCACATATTTAAGGTTCAGATGGAGCCTGTCTTTAAAGATGTCGACTACTTCCTTCTCTTCGTCCTTCCTCAGGACGCCGTTATTCACGAAGACGCAGCGGAGCTTATCCCCTATGGCAGCATGGATCAATGTGGCGACTACCGATGAATCGACGCCCCCGCTGAGGGCGCATATGACGGTGCGGTCCCCTACCTCTTCCTTTATACGGTCCGTAGCGAGCTTCACAAAAGACTTCGGGGAAAAAAGGCCCTTGGCCTTACAGATCTTGAAAAGAAAATTCTTGAGGATTCTCTTTCCTTTCGGTGTGTGGTGGACCTCGGGATGGAACTGGACTCCGTAGATCAATCCATCCGCGGAGCGTATGGCGGCATGGGGTGAATTATCCGAATGGGCGAGGGTCCTGAAGCCTTTGGGCATGGTCAGTATCCTGTCCTGGTGGCTCATCCAGACGACGTCCCCGTCCTTTATCCCTTCGAGGAGGGCGTCCCGGTCATTGACTGATGCGTTGACCGATATGTGGGCTTTCCCGTACTCTCTTTTGGTCGACTTATCTACTTTCCCCTTATACACCGTGGTGATAAGCTGAAGCCCGTAGCAGATGCCCAGGATAGGAATGGGGAGCTTAAAGATGCCTAAGTCGCATATGGGGGCGTCAGCCTCGGTGACACTCTTCGGCCCGCCGGACAGGATGATCCCTTTCGGGTTCATCGCTACGATCTTATCGAGACTCAGGTTAAAAGGGTATATCTCACAATATACCCCAAGCTCGCGCACCTTTCTCGCGATGAGCTGGGTATATTGAGAGCCGAAATCCAGAATTAAAACTATTTCCTTGTGGTAGTCCATTACACCTCACTCGATCCGGTAGTTCGGAGATTCCTTGGTGATGATCACGTCGTGTACGTGACTTTCCCTGAGCCCGGCCGCGGTGATCCTCACGAACCGCGCCTTCTCGCGGAGCTCTGCGAGATTCTCGCACCCGAGATATCCCATGCCCGACCTGAGCCCGCCCACAAGCTGTTGAATGGCGATGGAGAGAGAGCCCCTGTAGGGTACTCTTCCTTCAATGCCTTCGGGAACGATCTTCGATTCGATTTCATCCTCGGGTATGCAGTAGCGGTCCCTCGTCTTGCCTTCCTTCATGGCCTCGAGGGAGCCCATGCCCCTGTAGACCTTATAGGTCCGGCCCTGATAGAGCACCATCTCGCCCGGGGTTTCATCGGTACCTGCAAAGAGATTCCCTATCATCACCGTGTCGGCGCCCGCTGCAAGGGCTTTCGTGATATCGCCGGAGAATTTGATGCCCCCGTCGGCGATAATGGGTATATCGTATTTCTTTGCCATTTTGGAGACAGCCATAATGGCGGTTATCTGGGGCACCCCCACGCCGGCGATGATCCTCGTGGTGCAGATAGAGCCCGGTCCGACTCCTATCTTCACCGCATCGGCGCCTGCCTTGATCAGGGCTTCGCAGCCCTCCGCCGTCGCGATATTGCCGGCGATCACCTGGGCGTTCTTGAAATTCCGTTTTATCTGCTTCACCGATTCGATCACATTCTGGGAATGGCCGTGTGCCGTATCCACGACGATCACGTCGCAGCCCGCCTTGAGGAGGGCCTCGACCCTCGCGTCCCTGTCTTTGGCAACTCCGACTGCCGCCCCGACCCTGAGCCTGCCCAGGTGGTCCTTGGAGGAAAAGGGGAATTTCCGCATCTTCTCTATGTCTTTAATGGTAATGAGGCCTTTCAGATTGAAATTCCCATCCACCACGAGAAGCTTCTCGATCTTATGCTTATGGAGTATCTTTTTGGAGTCTTCAAGGCTTATCCCTTCACTTACGGTGACGAGATTCTCCCTTGTCATCACGTTCTGCACCTTCTCCTCGAAATTCGTTTCGAATCTGAGGTCCCGGTTGGTGATGATCCCCACGAGTTTTTTGCCCTTTGTCACGGGTATGCCGGAGATCCTGTACCGGGCCATCAAATCGAGGGCGTCCCTTATTTTCTGATCCGGCCTCATGGTGATAGGGTCTATGATCATGCCGCTCTCGGATTTCTTCACCTTCTCCACTTCCTGGGCCTGCTCTTCAACGCCCATGTTCCTGTGGATGATCCCTATGCCTCCCTCCTGGGCAAGGCAGATAGCGGTCTTTGCCTCGGTGACCGTGTCCATGGCAGCGCTGAGGACCGGTATGGTCAGTTTTATGTTCTTTGTAAGAGAGGCGGATACATCGGCCTCGTTGGGTATTATACTGCTCATGGACGGGACAAGGAGTACATCGTCGAATGTAAGGCCCTCGTTAATGTCTTTCTCCTGCATTGATCACCTCTTCAATTCCTTTTCAGTTTATCATACGAGAGCCTTAAAAAGGCTCTGCACGGAACATTACCGGCTCCGGCATTGGTTCGCCGGTCCGTCGCCTACGAGTCTTGCCGGGGAATTCACATGGATGAGTGGTGGCGTGTCCAACCGTTTTGGTATAAACCTCATGCTTCTTCTCGATAGTCGCAAATCCGTAATATCCGTTGCTTGTAAGTCGTCTAAATTCAGGCGCGATATGTGTCAAATGTCGGCACGCTTACAAAAGCCTTGCCATTTTATATTGGATTAGTATAATGCATAAGGTTAAAATAATCAAAAGTTTTTAGAGGCAAAGGGAAGGCCGGGATGAATGAAACAGGGAAGGCATTGTTAAAAGTGAAGGGTCTCACGACCGGCTTTGCCCTTGATTCCATGACAATGAAAGTGGTCAATGGCCTCGATCTCTCCCTTAATAAAGGAGAGGTATTCGGCATCGTGGGAGAGAGCGGGTCGGGAAAGACCATGACCGCCCTCTCCATTATGCGGCTGGTGCCGCCCCCCGGGAAGATACTCGGCGGCAAGGCGATATTCGAGGAGCGGGACCTTCTCGCCCTTACCCTCGATGAAATGAACACGGTCCGGGGAAACAGGATCGGCATGGTCTTTCAGGAGCCCATGAGCGCCCTTAATCCCGTACTGCGGATCGGCGACCAGATCTGTGAAACCATCGAGATCCACAAGAAGCTCTCAAAGGCGGAGATAAAAAACCGGGCCCTGGAACTCCTTCGTGGCGTGGGGTTCGATGAGCCGGAAAAGAAATTCAACCAATACCCCCACCAGCTGAGCGGCGGCCAAAGGCAGAGGGTGCTCATCGCCATCGCCATATCCTGCGATCCGTCTCTCGTAATTGCCGACGAACCGACCACCGCCCTTGACGTGGCAACGGAGTCCCAGATACTGTGTCTTCTCCAGGACCTGGTTTCCGCGAAAGCCATGTCCATGATTTTCATCACCCATAACCTTAGTATTATAAAAGGCCTGGCCCAGAGGGTAGGTATCATGTATGCGGGCAGGATGGTGGAGCAGAATTATGTCGACCAGTTTTTCAGCGCTCCCCTCCATCCGTACAGCAAGGGGTTGCTTGAATCGGTGGTCTGGCTGAAAAGCGATCAGGCGCGCCTGAAGGCGATCCCCGGTTTCGTACCGAAAATGTCCGATCTGCCCCCGGGATGCAAGTTTAACCCGCGCTGTCCCCACGTAATGGAAATATGCAGGGGCGATGAGCCGGAGCTCAAGGAAGTGGAAAGAGGAAAATGGGTAAGGTGCTATCTGTATCAGGACTGAAGAAGACCTACGAGGTGCGCAGGACCGCCTTCTCTTACGGCAAGGAGATAATCAGGGCCGTTGACGGGGTTTCCTTCGACCTCGACCGGGGGCAGACCCTCGGCGTGGTGGGGGAGAGCGGCTCGGGAAAGAGCACCCTTGCCCGGTGCATACTACTCCTCGATACGCCCGACGAAGGCAGGATCACCTTCATGGACCGGGACCTCATGAAGGTCAAGAGGAAAGAGCTGAAGACCCTGAGGAGGGAGATGCAGATCATCTTCCAGGACCCTTATTCGTCTCTCAATCCGAGGAGGAGGGTCTATGATATCATGGCAGAACCCTTGCTTTTCCATGGTCTGGCCGACAAAGGCACCATAAAGGGGCAGGTTGTCGACCTCTTGAGGAAGGTGGGATTGGGAGAGGATTTCATGCCCAAATTCCCTCACGAAATGAGCGGAGGCCAGCGCCAGCGCGTCGCCATCGGCAGGGCCCTGGCCACGAGTCCCGTATTCATAATAGCCGATGAGCCCGTATCATCTCTCGACGTCTCCATTCAGGCCCAGATCGTCAATCTTTTCATCGATATCCGGGAGCAGCTCAATATCTCCATGCTCTTTGTCTCCCACGACCTTAATATAGTAAGGTTCATATCCGATAATATCATTGTCATGTACGGCGGCAAGATAGTGGAATCGGGAACAAAGGACAAGGTGTTTTACGAGCCCCTTCATCCCTATACAAGGATGCTCATACACTCCATCAAGGGAGAATACTGCATGGGCGTGGGGCAGGAGCTCTTCGACCGTAACCGCGGGTGCGTCTATTATCCCCGGTGCGAAATGGCCGTGGCCAAATGCGCGGGGGAGACCCCCGAGCTCGTGGGCAGCGAGGACCATCGTGTCGCCTGTTTCGTTGCCGGGGACCGCTGAAAAACCCGTATACACTCCCTCACGCTCTTCTTCCATCCCTATGTGACGCATGTCATTGACTTTGAAGGCTACGGCCTTTTATAACTATAGCTGTACTACATATTATAAATTCCTTTCGGAGGTGTTTCATGTTTAAGGCTCAAAGAGGAGAAAAAGGTTTCACCCTGATCGAGTTGCTGATCGTTATCGCCATCATAGGCATCCTGGCCGCCATAGCCATACCCGCCTACACGGGTTACACGAAGAAGGCAAAGGTGGGAGAGGTCGTCCATGCCATGGGCGCCCTTAAGAACGCGATATCGGTCTACTACTCCGAAGCAGGCTCCACACAGGACGCGTCGGTGGCCCAGGGCGATGCCTCGGGCGGAACATTGAAGACGCTTTATGGGGTTGATGTTCCGACGGGAAGAGCGGGATTCACTTACACTGCCGCCACTAGGGTAATTGACGCAACATTTGCAAATATCGGAAGCGGCGTCGATACGAAGCACCTAACCCTGACAGGCCAACCGGATTATAAAACCTGGAACTGGGGTGGTGATGTCGATAATGCCTACAAACCGAAGTAAGCGCTTATGAGCCAGAGGGGGGCATAACGCCCCCCTCGCTTTTCTTCATCGAAGGGGAGGTTTTCATGTTCGTGTGTAATTGTGGTAGAAATGAGGTTTCCCCGGAACCGCCTTCGGGTCCATCCCCATCCAAAACGTTCAGGAGAGACAGGGACCGCGCATGCACGTATTAATCGCCATAGGCTTTATCCTTCTCGGCGCCGTCATAGGCAGCTTTCTCAATGTCTGCATATATCGCCTCCCGAGGGAGCGGTCGATCGTGAGTCCCCCATCCGCCTGTCCCGAGTGCGGGAAGCCGATCAGGTTCTACGATAACATACCGGTCCTGAGCTACCTCCTTCTTAAGGGAAAGTGCCGGGATTGCGGGGCACCCATCTCGGCCCGTTACCCCATGGTCGAAGCCGTCACCGCCGCGTTCTTTTTTCTCCTGTACATGAAACTCGGCCTCACGTTAGAAACGGTGGTCTTCCTTCTCTTCGTCTCCGCCCTCATCGCCATATCCTTTATAGACCTCGAACTCAGGATCATTCCGGACGTCCTCAGTATAGGCGGCGTGATCGTGGGCTTTCTCTTCTCTCTCGCGAGACCCTTCTTCCGCGATATGGACCCTAAATTCGGCATCCTCGATTCCCTTTACGGCATATTGCTTGGCGGGGGCATTCTCTTCGGGATTGCCTGGACCTATCAATTACTTACCAAGCGCGAAGGCATGGGCGGAGGCGACATAAAGCTCCTCGCCATGATCGGGGCGTTCTGCGGGATGAAAGGGGTAGTCTTCAGCCTCATGGCAGGCTCGATCCTCGGGACCGCGGTAGGCGTGCCCCTCATGCTCGTGAAAGGGAAAGACGGAAAGTACGCTATACCTTTCGGCCCTTTTCTCTCCCTGGGCGCTCTTGTCTACGTCTATGCCGGCGACCGGATTATAGACCCTTTCCTGAGGTTCCTGGAGAGCACATGAAAAGAGGGCGCCCGGCATGGATATCGATCCTGCTCCTGTTATTCGGCCCTCTCCTCTGGGCCAATGTGGGTCTTGTCAGTGCCGCAATGAACGATTACTGTAGCGTGCCGCCCTTCGTGATGACCGCGGTGACGCCCAGCGTCTCGATTGTGATGGACTTTTCCGGGAGCATGCAGTTTCCCGCATACCTGCCGTGCAGCTGGCAGGGTTATACCAACAAGACGGGGAGATGCTGGGACGGCTCTCACCCCATAGCGGGCGGGGCAGACTATGTACCCACCGGTTCCTATTACGGGTACTTCGACAACACGAAATATTACCAGTACGATGGGACGAACAACTATTTCAAGATAAACAGCTCATGCACCAACACCAACAAGATAGGGCAATCGGGCTGTATATCGGGCAATCTCCTCAACTGGGTGACCTCCACGAGAGTCGATGTGGCGCGTAAGGCAATGACGGGCGGCAGGACAGGGGGAAGCGACGCCTACCTCAATGG
This sequence comes from Syntrophorhabdaceae bacterium, assembly GCA_036504895.1. Classification (NCBI taxonomy): domain Bacteria; kingdom Pseudomonadati; phylum Thermodesulfobacteriota; class Syntrophorhabdia; order Syntrophorhabdales; family Syntrophorhabdaceae; species Syntrophorhabdaceae bacterium. The sequence goes on along the minus strand of DASXUJ010000097.1, from coordinate 20,191 downwards.
TGAGGGCGCGCAGATCAAATATCATAATATCGACGCGACAAACGGCCTCCACTGCTCCTTCAGGTTTGATCACAGCGATACCAACAGTCCCAATACGCGCCGCCTCACTATCGAGAATATCTCCGGCCAGCCATCATGTGCCGTGGGCACCCTGTCTTCCGCCGAGGTCCAGGTCAAGGTGGAATCAGGCTCGGTGACAGGCATAGTGGATAATTTTTATAACAAGGTCAATTTTGAATTTATCTATTTTAATTCCGACAATAAAGGGGTTGTTCCGACGGGCGGCGTGAAGGGGGCGACCCTCGCCAACCTCAAGAGCGCCATCAATACCCAGATCCCCTATAACGGCACTCCCACCGGTGAGGCGCTCTGGGAGGCTTATGACCTATACAGGCAAAGTAACGATCATGCTTATGTAAATAACAGCGGCGCCACCGCAAAGGGTGATTGCACCAAGGACCCCTATTACGACTGCTCCGGTTCATCTTCAATCGCCATACCTTGCAGAAAAGGCTTCGTTCTCCTCCTCTCCGATGGGGCCTGGAACGGCGACGTGGACCCGGTGATCGCGGCAAGGAGCATTCGGCGCGGCGACCTGAGGAGCGACACGGGCCTCTCGTCAAACCAGTATGTTACAGTGTACACCATATATACTTTCGGCGATCTCGATCCGGGAGTAAAGGCCCAGGGAAGGACGGCCCTTATTACCACCGCCATCTTCGGGGGATATGATTATACGTCTACCGATACGTGGCCTTATCCGTTCACGGGGTTCACGGCCGGCCTGACCAGCGATTGCGGCTCCGCCTTTGACAATTCGCAGAAGTCGAATATTACCGATGTGGGCTCGAACACCTGGTGTAACAGCAGGGCGGTTAATTTCGGGGCTGCTCCGAACAATTACCCCCTTTCACAGTGCAACCCATCGGGCACGTGGAACGACAAGTGCAAAGGATGGGACCCGAAAAAGACAGGCCTTCCCTATAATTTCTTCGAAGCCGATGACGGGGCCCAACTGGAGACATCGATCACCAATGCCCTGGCCGATATGGTGAGCCGGGTCTCTTCCGGAACCGCGGCATCCGTGCTTGCCTCGAGCGAAGGGAGCGGGGCGAATATCCTGCAGGCCATCTTCTATCCCAAGAGGTCCTTCGGCACTACCGAGATAGGATGGACCGGGGAGATGCAGAACCTCTGGTATTACATCGACCCTTTTCTCCAGGGCAGCAATATACGGGAGGATACGGACGAAAACAAGAAGCTGGACCTGGACAGCGATCGTGTAATCGAATTCTTCTTCGATTCCGATGATAATCAGGTGAAGGCGAACCGGCTTACCACCGCGGGCACCCTCGTCGATACCATCAAATTGGAAGAGATAAAGAATTTATGGGAGGCGGGACACAGCCTCTGGTCGAGGACCGACGCCCGGACCATCCATACGACACTCGACGGCGATACCTTTACCGATTTTTCCCTAACCACCGCCGGAGCCTCTTCAGCCTTCAGGTCTTATATTCAGGCTTCGGGCGCGGACGAGACGGCGAGGATCGCAGACGCGCAAAAGATAGTAAATTATATCCACGGGGTGGACCAGACCGGTTACAGGAACAGGACGGTTGCCATAGGGGCGGCCTCCCACGTGTGGAAATTGGGAGACATAATAGACTCGACCCCCAGGGCCCAGACCTCCTCTGCCCTCAACAGCTACCATTTGCAGCCCCCGAACGGGTACCAGGATGGGAGCTATGCAAGGTTCGTGAATTCGACGGGCTATAGATCCAGGGGCATGGCGTACGTGGGCGCAAACGACGGGATGCTCCATGCCTTCAGGATAGGCACCCTTCTTCAACAATGGACAGGCCAGGGGAGCTCGGAAAAGGCCTATCTCAGCGGCGCGGATCTGGGCAAAGAGGAGTGGGCTTATATTCCGAAAAATGCGCTACCCTACCTGAAGTACCTCGCCGACCCGAACTATTGTCACCTTTATTATGTGGACGCGCCCAATTTCCTGGTCGATGCGAGCGTAGGGGCAAAAGGGGACGGGGATATTTCCGGGAGCGACAAACCCCTGGACGGCAGCACCTGGAGGACCGTGCTTATCGGGGGCAGCGGCTTAGGCGGGGCCTGCAGAACGACCTGCTCGACCACTGAATGCGTGCAGACCCCGGTGAGCGGCGTAGGGCTTTCTTCCTATTTCGCCATTGATGTGACCGATCCCGCAAGCCCGGTCCTTTTGTGGGAATATTCTCACGAATCCTTAGGTTTCGCCACCTCCGGGCCCGCTATTGTAAGGATAGGCCCTTCCTCGAAAAACGGAAAATGGTTCGTGGTCTTCGGCTCCGGCCCCACGGGGCCGATCGATACGACATATCACGAGTTCCTCGGCAAATCGGACCAGACTCTGAAATTATTCGTCCTCGATCTGAAGACCGGCCTTCCTTATGCTTTCTCGGGAAACCCTTATAGCGAGACCGGGATTCCGAATGCCTTCGCCGGGTCTCTCTATAACGGGGCATTTGACGCAGAGAGAGGCGCTCCGCGTTCGAGCGGCCACTACCAGGATGACGCGGTCTATGTGGGCTATACGAAAAAATGTACCGGATTGGGATCCCCTTCCGTCCCCTGCGTCACAGGCACATGGACCGATGGAGGGGTATTGAGGGTACTGACCCAGGAAGACCCCAATCCTGCTTCGTGGAGCGTGAGTACCCTGATCGACGGTATAGGTCCCGTGACCACTGCCGTCACGAAGCTTCAGAACAGGAGCGCAAACACCTTGTGGCTCTATTTCGGCACGGGCCGGTTCTTTTACAAGAGGGGATCCGAGCTCGACGACCAGACCGGCCAGAGAAGGCTTTACGGGGTGAAAGAGCCGTGTTATAGCACGTCCAACAGCATGACTATCACCTGCACCGGCGCCGCGGGCACCCTTACCGATCAATCGTCGGATTCGCCTGCTGCGACCCTGGCGTCCACATCGGGCGGCTGGTTCGTGAACCTCGACGTGACCGCCTCGGTCACCGCGGAACGGGTGATTACGGACCCCCTGGCCGTATTCAGCGGCGTCGTATTCTTCACTACCTTCGCACCGTCGGCAGACGCATGCACAATGGGGGGAAACACGTATCTCTGGGCCCTCAATTACAATTCAGGGGGCGCCGCTACCCTTCCGGGAGGCAAGGCCCTCCTCCAGGTGTCCACGGGAGAGATAAAACAGGTGAGACTGTCGGAAGTCTATACCCAACGCGGCAATAGAAGGAGTGCCGCGTTGGTCGGGGTCCCGCCCAAGGGGCAGGGGCTTTCCGTGCTCGTGGGGCCGAGGCCCACGAAGAAAATACTTCAAGTCCAGGAAAAATGAACCGTTCGGGCTTTTCCCTGTTGGAGGTGTTGACGGCGGTCGCGATCGCGGGCATTATTGCGGGTCTCGGCACGGTCAGTTTTGTCGGGTGGAGGGCGAAGCATGAAATAGACAATGAGATCCGACAGGCCTATGTCGATCTCATGAACGTCAGAATGATGGCGGTGGGAAAAAATATGGCCCACTTCGTATCGTTGGGGGCAAATCAGATGAGGGTGTACCAGGATTCGAACGGGAACGGCACACTGAATACGGCCTCCGACGGAATTCTCTGCCTCTGGGATAAGCCCACTGCCCAGGTAGCGGACGGGCTCTGCCCCAACAGTCAGTCAACCTCCGTGAAGAATTTTCCTCGTCCCGTCAGGTGGGGTGGGGATTCCACCATACGGTTCGATTCGAGGGGGCTTTCCGCAGGCGACCAGACGGTGTGCATCGATTATTCCCTGACGCCTCAGACGAGCCCATCCTACGATTGCGTCGACCTGTCCCGGACGAGAGTGAGCGTCGGAAAACTGGCCGATCCTCTCGGAGCGTGCAACAGTGCGAACTGCCAAACTAAAAAATAAGGGGTTTACCCTGGTAGAAGTAATGGTGGCCATGCTGATACTATTTATCGGTATGATGGCCCTCCTTTGGGCCCTTACGGCCGCGGTGGAGCATAACCTCAAGAACCAGATGACCGACGAGGCGGTAAGGCTTGGGGAGGACCGGATGAATATATTGAGGGGCATGGATATTGCAGCTCTTGCAAGTGGTAATGCGACGGTGGTGCGACGCTTCAGGAACACGGACGTGCCGTTCAACGTGACATGGACCGTGCAAAACCTCTCGGCGAGCAACAGCCGTGCCGTGCGGATCTCGGTGACCTGGAGCTGGAAGGGCACGGGCCATCAGCACGTCGTCACCTCGATTATGAGCAGGGACCTATGAAACGGACAGTCTCCTTCATCGCAAAGGAAGAAGGGGCGAGCCTCGTAGAGCTGCTCGTCGCGATGGCCATCGTGATCATAGTGGTAACCATGAATACAGGGACTATTGACATGATCGTAAAGCAGTCAAGACAACAGACCCAGTCGGTCGCGAGCGCCATGGACAGGCTCGTGGGGCTCGAGATGCTTCGTGCCGATGCGGAGCTCGCGGGATTCGGGCTGCCATGGTCTTTTCAGGGCGCGATCAGTTACAGTGAGGCGGCAGGCGCCTCTCAGGGCGCGTATAACGACTCCCCCTCTAATCCTCCCCGCCCTGTTCTGACCGGCAACAATACGGGCTATAACGGATCTGACTACCTCGTCATAAAATCGACAGCAGTCGGATTCAGCGATACATCGCAGAAGTGGAGTCATTTGAGCAACGGCAGCGCTGCCGCCCGCATGTGGGGGACAGCAAAAGACCTTGCCGTGAACGAGCGGGTAGTCGTCATATGGCCAAGCGCTTCGGGAGGGTTTGACCGACAGCTGGTGATGAACGGGACGGCCTTCTCTACCTCCGTATCCGATTCCGCCGGGACCATACCTGTCAATTTCCGGCCCCCCTCGTCAGCGGCCTCATATATAGTGTACGGTGTCGACCCTGCCGCAAATTTGCGGATGCCTTTCAACCGGGCCGATTATTACGTGGCAAGGCCGGACCCCATGCCCCAGGGCTGCGCCCCCGGTACGGGAATACTTTATAAGAGTACGGTGAGCCATACCGACGGGAGTACGGCGAATCCTCTTCCTCTTCTCGATTGCGTGGCCGACATGCAGGTCGTGTTCAGGCTCGACGCCAATCTGGACGGTATCATAGATACCGAATCGAATAATATCTCGGCCCTCACGGCCCAAAATGTCAGGCAACAGGTGAAAGAGATGAGGATATATATTCTGAGCCATGAGGGCGAGCGGGATGGGATGTTCTCCTACCAGGGCGGCTCTACTGTAACGGTCGGCGAGTTCGGTCTCGGCAGGAACATCGACCTTTCCGTTATCGCGGGTAGCGGGTGGCGGAATTACCGGTGGAAATTAAGCAGCCTGGTGATCAGAACCAAGAATATCTTGAATTAGGAGGATGCACGAAAGCATATCACCCATACAAAGGAGCGGCCCTGATAGCGGTCACGGCCCTCATTGTGGCGGGTTCATTCATGGTTGCCGCGGTGTACTATTTCATGCACCGGGGGACACAGGTGACCGGCCTGGAGAAAAGATATCAGACTGCCCGGGAGGCATCTTTCGGCGGCATGGACGTATTTACCCGGGAAATAGTTCCCCGGGCGATAAGCGGCGTCGACCTCTCGACCGTGGTGACGGGCTTTTCAGCCATCACGAACGCCCAGGTCCAAAAGAGGGCCTCCCTGACGGACACCTGCTTCAGAAGCAAGCTCCTCACCTCCACATCGGTCTGGGATGCGAGCTGCGGTGGAAGCGACCTCGACGCCAAGGCAAACCCGGATATCACCTTCACCCTCGCAGGCGCAAGCAGCGGCCAGTCCTACAGTGTCTTCACGAAGATAGTGGATACCGTCGCGGGCAATTCCGACCGGAGCGGGGTTACCCTGGAGGGCCAGGGGACTGCGGAGACCCAGACCGGAATGATCTCGGTGCAGCATTTTCCCTATATGTACCGGATCGAGGTCCGTGGAGAAAAAACAAACAGCCCGGAAGAGAAGGCGGGGCTTACGGTCCTCTATGCCTACTGACATGGAGAGCGTGCCATGCGACCGGAAGGGCGAGAAATCGAAGAGTCTCATCCTTACCGGCTTTCTTCTTCTATTCATAATCTCCATCGGCGCCTGCGGACGATCGGAAAGAGCGGCTCCGGTCTCGTCGGAAACCATACCGGTAAAGGGGCAGGAGGAGACGCAATCGGGCGACCGGGGGATCAAAGATATCGAAGAAGAAACATTTCTCACGGAGGGCGTGAAAAAAGCGAAGCTTCTCCCTCACACCGAGGAAGGGAAGGACACCCTCATTGTGGAGGTCCCCCGCAGCCCCGGCAGAATCACGCTCGGTTTTCTTTGGACGATTAACGGTAAATCCGCAGGAGAGGGAAAGAGCCTTTCCTGCTTCAGGAGGGGTGACAGGGTCAGTGTAAGGATCACCCCCTTTGACGGAAAAAAGGCCGGACAGTCAAGGACACTCGAAACGGAGATTAAGAATACGACCCCGAGGATAGTCTCCCTCACCGAGGCCGGCGCCGGGGAGAGCCGCCTCTCCTTTAAAGCGGTGGCCGAGGACCGTGACGGAGACCCCATCACTTTTTCCCTCCTATCTCCCCTGCCGGGTATGACCATCGACCCTCAAAGCGGCGTGATCGAGTGGTCCTCCGAGGCTGCGGGCAAAGAGGACGTTACCATCACGGTTAAAGTCATCGACGGACAGGGAGGGGAGTCGGTGCATCCCTTTAAAATGGACGCCGGGAAGGGCTCGAAGTGATAAGGGGACTCGATGGGGCGCTTGTGGCGGGCATCGAAGATCACTCACGGGAAGGGTCCGTAATAAGCGGCCTTCTCGCCTTCGCCACCTTTTGTCTGGTCCCTTTTCTCGGAGGGAACCACCTCGCCCTGTTTTACGTGAACATCGACCGGTTCTGGATCGATGGGTTATTCGCCTTCCTTCTCATTCTCTCCCTTACGGCGCTGCGCCTCGAAGGGAAAGGAAGCCCGCGAGCTTTCCTGGGGTTCGCAAAGTATTTCCTGCCTTTGCTCATATTGCATGGAATCGGGGTTTTCTATTCATGGAACAGGTTCAATGCCATCCTCAGTCTCGAGACCCTGATTTGGGCGGCGGGGGCGGTATACCTGTATCTCCTGGTTCCCCGGAAAGAGATCTGCCTGGCGGGTCTTGTGGCGGGGGCAGCCGGATGCGGCATTTCCGCGGCGCTTCAGCACCTCATGCTTTTTCCGAATCTCACCGGCGTATTTCAGCAAGGCATGTACGCCCATGTGCTGAGAGAGCAGTCCTCGATCCCTTTTTCTTCCTATCTCCACCACAATATGCTCGGCGGATATCTGGCTTTCCTCTTCCCTCTAGCCCTTTACTTCGTAATCGCCGGAAGAGGCGTGATCAGGAACTCGGCGGCCGTGGCGGCCTCAGGGCTTATTGTCACGGGAGCAGTCTTGAGCTCGTCCCGTATTTCGCTCGCCCTTCTTGTCCTGTGCCTCGCCTTCGCGTTGCTCATGGTGCTCTTTGAACGCAACAAGGCAGGGGCAATAAAACTCTGCGCGGTGGCAGGTCTTGCACTCATAATCACCTTCACTTTGCTCCATGAAGGCGGGAATAAGAGGGGAGGAGGAGTACAGGATATTATAGCCTCCAAGGCGAAGAGCGCGACAAAAGACTTTTCCACGCTCAATACGAGGACCGACATATGGAAAAACGGATTGAAGGCCCTTTCCCACGCACCCGTCTTCGGATTCGGTCCGGGGGCGTTTGAGTACGGGTATAGAAAATACTTTGACGGGGGTTCGTATACGACCGTCGCCCATAGTGTGATAGTGAAGACTCTTGTGGAGACGGGCGCTGTGGGGCTTTTCTGTTTTTTCTTCTATCTTTTCGGTTTTTGCCGGGCTGTTCGCTCGGCAGGGGCGGGGCTCCTCGATTTCTTTCTTCTCATAACCGCATGTTGCGGCTTCCTCTTCAGCCTCGTCGACTTTTCATTTGACGTTACGTCCCATGTAATCACATTCTTTGTGCTCACCTCCCATTTCTTCGGGGAAGGGGGCTCACGGGAGATGACCGCGGCATCGTCTGTCCGCGGAGGCCGCGTCATGGGGCCCGCGGTGTTCGGCGTCATAATGTTGACCCTCCTGGGTTCCTTTCTCTTCCACAATAAGGTAGACATGATGAAGAGGGATATGGAGCAGGGTGACCTGTTCAAAGAAAACTCGTTTCCCGTCAAGGCCCTCATCGCGTACAGGGATGCCATGGAAAGCATGCCTCTGAGCGAGGAGCCGTACCTGAGAGCGGTGTCGCTGCTCACCTCGATGACCGCGGATAAGAAAAATGAGGGCAATCGCAAGGAGATGGAAGAGGAGTTGCGGGGATATATCCGCAGCCTCGACAATGGCCACGACAGAAACGGAGAGAAATATTTCGTCCTGGGGCAGGCATATGCCGGTCTTGGCGAGAGAGGGAAAGGGGATGATTACTTCAGAACAGCCCAGCTCCTTTATCCGGCATCGCCTCTTTATGCATTCGAGACCGGCGCCTTTTACTTCTCCAACGGGGAATTGGACAAGGCAGCCGCGCGTATCCGCGAGTTCGGTCCCTATGTTCCGAAATTCAGGACACCCCACAACCCGAGGGGAATCTTCATTTATAAGATACATGACCTGGAGGCGTCCATCGAATTTGCGAAGGGAAACCGCGAAGGGGCGCTTCGGATAGCCCGTGATAACCTGAAAGACGGGAAGGAAGAGGTCTACGTGATAACCAGCTCCCGTTCCCGGCGCTACGTCGCCAGGGAGGATTTCCTCAGATATCTCGAGGAGCGGGTCCGGTTTTACGAAAATAATTGAGTACAGGAACGTAATCTGTGTTAATAAATCTGGAGTGGTCATGGAGTCGGTTGCATACAGAATGAGGCGGTTCGTCGACATTATCCTGGTCCTCATTCAAAAGGACCTGAAGGTACGATATAAAAGCACTTTCCTGGGATATCTCTGGTCCGTCGGGCATCCCCTTGCCTTTGCCCTCGTCTTTTTTGTCGCCTTCAGAATTGTGATGAAGGTCGAGGTGGAAGATTACATCCTCTTTCTCATCTCCGGTCTCTTCCCGTGGCAGTGGTTCAGTAACTCCCTGCAGGCCGCGCCCAACGTGTTCCTCTCGAATGCATCTATCATCAAGAAGACCAGTTTCCCCAGGGACATGCTCCCCTTTGCGCTCGTCTTGCAGGATATGGTGCAATATATACTGTCGATTCCGGTGGTCATCCTCTTCCTCTTCTTCTACGGAAAACATCCATATATATCCTGGGTTTATGGTATTCCCCTTCTTCTTGCAACCCAGTTCGTCCTTACTTACGCCCTTTGTCTCATGGTCTCCTCCCTCAATCTTTTCTTCCGGGACCTGGAAAGGCTGACCTCTATCGCCTTGACCCTTGTCTTCTATTTCACCCCCATAATTTATCCGGAGACCATGGTGCCCGAGCGGTTCCGGGACCTCTTAACCCTGAACCCCCTGGCGCCCCTGATGGTGAGTTGGCGCCGGCTCTTCATGCATGGAGGGCTCGAATTGTTTTACATCTTCGTGAGCCTGGGGTACGCCTTTGCATTTCTCGGACTGTCCTATCTCATCTACAGACGGCTTTCATGGCGTTTTGCGGAGGTATTATGACGGGACCGGTCATAACTTTCGATAAAGTGAGCAAGAGCTATCCCCTTTACCACCATTTCACGGGGGGCCTCAAGAACCTTCTCTTTCATCTCGGGAAGGGCCTTCAGTCATTAAAGAGCGCCAAATACCAGGCGATCCGGGATATCTCCTTTGATGTGCACAAAGGAGAGGTGCTCGGAATCGTGGGGCCGAACGGGGCGGGCAAGAGTACTATCCTCGGTCTTATCGCGGGTGTATTGAGGCCGAATCGAGGACAGGTCCTTGTGCGGGGACGGGTGTCGCCCCTTCTCGAGCTGGGCGCGGGCTTCCATCCCGAGCTGACGGGGAGGGAGAATATCATGCTCAAAGGCGTGCTCATGGGTCTCGGGCGCAAGGAAATCCGGAGCAGGATGGATGAGGTGATCGCTTTCTCAGAGCTCGAAGAATTCATCGATCAGCCCATCCGGACCTATTCGAGCGGAATGCTTGCGAGACTGGGGTTCTCGGTAGTCTCTCATCTCGACCCGGACATCCTTCTCATCGATGAGATCCTCGCGGTCGGGGATCAGGACTTCCAAAAAAAATGCCTCGAACGAATGGAGGCTTTCAAACGGAGCGGCGTCTCCATGGTATTTGTATCCCATTCCCGCCAAAACATAGAGCGGATCTGCAGCCGCGTGCTATGGATCGAAAATCATACGGTGAAGATGATCGGCGAAACGGAAGACGTGATGAATGCGTACGGGGCCTAGAAATACCTTGTGGAGCGGACCGCATGCATCATACGGGGGGAAGACCGGTTTCAACTACCCCTATAGATCAAGGAGCTCAGAGAATGGATAAATGCGTGTATGATCAATCCCTTGGTATTCATGTGCGTAGGGACTCGCCTTTCCTCGATTATAAAGACGGCAGCGAGGAGTATGTCGGAAGGGTCCTGCGCAATCTTGATAACATGGAGGGCTACCCGGTAGATCTCCAGGGATATATAAAAGATTGGCCGTCCCAATACCACCTCTCCTACCAGCGAACCAATCTGCTCGAAGCCATATCCGAATTATTCAATAAGGAATGGAATGTGCTGGAGATAGGGGCGGGAAACGGCGCATTGACGCCCTGGCTCAGCGAGAGATTCAATAATGTCGACTCCATAGAGGGTTCGCTTGAGAGGGCGAAGAACGTACGCCTGCGCAGCAGGAAGGCTGCAAATGTAAGGGTCTTTGCGGGCGATGTGACTGCCATGAACCTCTCGGGTAAATACGGACTACTCAGTGTCGTCGGTGTACTTGAATATATCCCCTATTACAATCCCACGCAAAGGCCGGCCGATGTATGCAGGGACTTTCTGGGAAAACTTGCGGCGTCGGTAGCAGATGAGGGAGTGGCGCTTTTTGCCGTGGAGAATAAACTGGGTGCAAAATATCTGGCCGGGTGTGCCGAGGATCACAACGGAAAACTATTTTCCGGAATTATGGATTATCCGGACCATTCCGCCCTGACCTTCAGCCGCAACGAGCTGGAGGAGATGCTTAGGAATGCGGGTTTTGGTTACGTGCAGTTTTATCACCTTTTCCCCGATTACAAAATGCCGACTACCATAATCAGGGAGGACCCTCGCGTGACCGACATCGGCGTGACAGGATTTGTGCGGGGTCTTTTCGAGGATCGGACCGGGGGGAGGGAGTTCTGTTTCCATGATACCCTGTTCATCCACTCCCTCGAAAAAGCCGGGCTCATGGATCATTTTGCCAACTCTTTTCTTGTTCTTTGTGCAAAAAAGGAGTCGGTGAATCTCAAGACGGATTTTCTCATCAGGAAGTTCTGGAATCGGGAGACTACCAAGCCGGATCTTCACCATTCTATAACCGTTACAGGTGAAAAAGATCATTATAAAGTGACGAGGGCGCCGCTAAAGGGGGGCGTCACACACGGCACTTTCGGCAACGCCCTATTCCGGCTCGACGGGGAGCAGCCATTTCTCCCCGGAAACCCGTTGATCATCGAGGCATACAAGGCAGCGATTTCCGGCAATTCAAGGGAGAGACTGGTCGTGCTCCTCAGGGAGCTCATGGGGAATTTGACCACACATTTTTCCGTTGAAGGAGAAGAGGGAAGCGATTACCCTCTCGTATCGGGGGATGGAATCGATTATTGCTTCTGGAACCTCGTAAGAGAGGAGAGCGGTGATTTGCAGTTCATAGACCGGAAATGGAGTACCCGCAATCCGATTCCCATTGATTTCGTTCTCTTCAGGAACCTCTATTATCTCTTTCAGGACGTCTATCCCTTCGTCACGGCCCGCCGTCTTTCCGATTTTGCCGTACCTCTTTTGCAGGCCTTCTTTCCCCGGTATACGAAATCGCGCTTTTCGGAGCATCTTGAGAGGGAGGCCCGTTTTCAAAGCGACACGAGGACCGCGCCTGTCGACTTCTTCGATGTGGAGGGAGGGGAATTCGCGGGGGTACCCCTCACCAACCTCAAGGCCCAACTGCAGGAAAAAGAGAAATATCTTTCCGAGATTACCTCGGGCAGGGGTTGGAGACTCCTCAGCGTCTACTACAGAATGAAAGCCAGGATCACGGGGCAGACGAGGAAAGCACGAAAAGCCGGCTGATGATCTATCTATTTCAAATATGATTGAATTAAGCGTAATCATCGCAACATACAATCGCGTCCGACTCCTGCCGCGTCTCCTTGATTCGTGGCGGCGTGTGATGAACAGCACCCCCCATTCTTTTGAGCTCATATTCTCGGACGACGGCTCTGGCGATGAAACTGCGGCGGTGCTGGAGGCGATACGGGACCTTCCCATCACCCTCCTGCGCAACTCCCACGAAGGGGTCTCCCACGCAAGAAATAAGGCGATAGCCCATGCCCGGGGAAGGCTTCTCCTGTTTTCCGGGGATGACATTTTTCCCGAACCCGACTGCCTGGACCGCCATATCGATGCGTCGCTAAGGGCAGGGCCGAATACTGCAATACTGGGCAGGATCGAATGGCACCCGGAGCTGGGGAAGAGCCATCTCATGAAACATATCACGGAGATCGGATGCGAGCAGTTTGCCTTTCCCCGTCTCACGCCGCGGGAACCGGTCAATTTCCAGCATTTCTACACATCGAATATCAGTATTGAGAGGGAATTTCTCCTCTCCTGCGGAGGCCTTTTCAGCCATCAGTTTCACAAATTGAATTACGAAGATATCGAGCTCGGCTATCGCCTGAGCAAAAAAGGGCTTAAAATCGTGTACCACCCCGACGCCCTCGCATACCACTATCATCCTTATTCAGTGCCGGCGTTTTGCATGAGACAGGCGAATGCGGGGGAGATGGCGAATGTGCTTGAAAAGCTTCACCCGGAACTGGAGGGTCTCCTGGAGATCATGCAGATCCGTCGCAGGTTCGATCGCTTCGCCGGGCGAGCCGGAAACAGGACACTTCTTCACCCGAAGAATAATTCATACCGTCTTGCTGAGATAGCCGCTCTTTGTGAGAGGGTGGAAAGGCATCCCCAGGGGAAGGACCGGGATATTCTGTTGTCATCGGTCTATTTCGCCCTTTTCCGCGCCTATTATGAATTAGGTGTCCTGAAAGGCATGGGCCTCGAGGAACCGGGGCTTTTGGAGGATTTTCTCAGGTTCTCCTATTTCCCCTGGAGTTTCGTGTGGGATTACCGAACCCCGCGCATTAAGATCTATGACCTGAAGGCCGTGAGCCGGAATTTTTCAACCATCACCGACTTCACACCACTCACGGAAGCAACCGGGGAAGTTGCTTTGGCGGGAGGGGCCCTCACCGATTGCCTTCGCCCGGCCCCCTGCGGGCGGCAGGAGCGGGACGAGGGGATTGCCGCGAGAGGAATGGTGCGGCTTCTCTGTTATGGGAGGGGCTGTTCCAGGGCAATGCGAGGATTGGTGAAGCAGAAGAGAATGGGCATAAAGAGACGACTCACCTCTTTGACGCATCGTCACGCCCGGCCTGTGTGCCTTGCCATTCGCCTTCCCGAAATGCCTCTCCCGAAAGAAATCGACCGCTTTCTCGCGCTTTTCGGAATCAATCATCGTTTCATCATCGGAGACACGCGTTACAGGGCGAGAAGGGACGGAATTCTCGAGAAAGAGTCCCAGCCCCCGGAGGAGACAGGGAGAATTTACATGTACGCCCCCCGCTCCTGGGGCACCATGCTCGAGAGATGGCAGCTTCAGGCGGTGCTTCTCTCGCTTTACATGGGCAGCCCGGGCTTCCTCCTGGTATCGAGAAGCCTTGAAGCATACCCCGCCGTCGGGCTGAGGGATATAGGAGATCAGATTTTCTTCTCTTCCTCCCTGGGCTCCTCCCTTGAGGAATTTCTGCAAAGAAGGGCAGGGGGAAGACTTATGAGGCTCCCACCGGCACCGCCGGATGGAAGGCTTATAAATTTCGAGACCGATTCTTTCATGAAAGGTAAGATCAAAACGACCCCAGTGCGCCCCATGGCGGTCCTCTCGTCCGGCAAGGCAGCCGGGGGAGGGGCTGGTTTCATGCCCCCTTTCAGAAAAAAGAAGAAGCTCATATTCGTGCTGCCCACTTTTCTGGCGGTCGGGGGAGTAGAGAGGAACACTATAGAGGTAATAACGCAATCGCGGGATTCCTATGATTTTGTGATCATCAATTTCGAGCCTCTGAACCCCTCCCTGGGAAGCCTTCACCATCAGTTCGGTCCCGAGGTGGAGGGTATCTACGATTTACCCGAGATTACGGGGAGAGGGGAATTCATACCCGCACTCCGTAATCTCAGAGCGGTATATGATCCGGACCTTGTGTGGATATGCAACGGCTCACCCTGGCTTCACCGGAACCTGACGAAGGTGAGAAGCCTCTTTGAAGATATTCCCATCGTCGACCAGCAGGTATATGACACCGGCGAGGGATGGATAAATATATTCCATGAAAGGGGGATCCACTCTTTCGATCGGTTTATCGCGATCAACAGCAAGATCCGGGATGCCTTCGTCGATGTCTATCACATTGAAAAAGAGAAGATAGACCTTATTTACCATGCCATCGATCTGAAGAGGATCGAGGAGGCGACTGAAAAACGTGAGGAGGCCCGCTCGATTTCGGAAAAACACAGACTCCCGCCCGATAAAAAGCTTTTCCTTTTTATAGGAAGAATGACTCCCCAAAAACGGCCCCTCGATTTCCTTCAATTCGCGGAAGGGGAGCAGGCCCTCGGTAATGAAGGCGACCATTTCGTCATGATCGGCGACGGCGAGTTATCGGGCACGGTAAAAGACTTCATCCGGGAGAGAGTCCTTTCCAATGTAACGTATATACCATTTATAGAAAATCCGATGGAGATCATGGCAGTTGCCGGAGGCCTGATCATTCTCTCTCAATATGAGGGCTTGCCGATCGCGATGCTTGAGGCCCTCGCCATGGGCCTGCCCGTCCTCTCTACCGATGTGGGGGACGTGAGATTAGTTCTTGAAGAGTATAATTCCGGGATGGTAATCGACAAAACCGGTGATATTGAAGAAATTCAACACAGATTCAAGGCGTGGAAAAGGGACCTCGAATTCTTCTCCGAAAGGGCAAGGGAGGGGGCGAAGCATGTACGGGAGCGCTTCTCGGGCAGGAGCGTAGCCATGCATTATGGGGATACATGGAAGAGGGCCATGGAACAAAAGGGGAGGGCGGTTCAATGATCCCCGGGCTCTGCTCGATAATCGTACCAAGCTATAATCATGAAGATTACGTTTCTTCGGCCATTCAAAGCGCCCTTGATCAAACCTACGATAATGTGGAAGTCATCGTGGTGGACGACGGGTCGAAGGACCGCTCAGTGGAGAGAATAAGGCAGGTAAGGGACGAGAGGATTACCCTCCATGTTCAGGAGAACAGGGGCGCCCATGATGCCATAAATAGAGGTCTTGCCCTGGCCAGGGGAGAATATCTCGCCATTCTCAACTCGGATGATATGTACGAGAAGGAGAGGATAGAAAAGAGTCTTAAGCAGCTCACGCCCCACGGGAATGCCGAGTTTGCGTCATCCTGGATCAGGCTCGTAGACAGAAAAGGAATGACTGTGGGGATAAAAAGAGGCTGGCAAAACATGGAGCCATGGGCAATTGAGCGACCTGATAAAAGCTTTCGGGCAACCGACGATGCGGCCCTTAACCTGGTCATGGGGAACTATATCGCCACGACGAGTAATTTTGTGATGCACAGGAGCGTATATGAAACCGTGGGTGAGATGAGAGATCTCAGATTCGTCCATGATTGGGATTATGCACTCAGGGTCATCCGTGCGCACAGATGCGTTGTTCTGGAAGAGCCTCTTCTCCTTTATCGTATTCACGATCGAAATACCATATCATCGAATCGTCGATCAATGCTCTTCGAAATATGCTGGATCTGGGCCGCCCACATGAGATTTTACGAAGGGGATCACCTGTTTCGCAACCAGGGGGGCATTGGGGTGCTCAAGGACTTGGAGATGCTCTACGGATCGATCAATTTGCAGGGGAACGATAAGCTCTTCTGGGTCCTGAGGTCATGCTTCGAATCGCTGAGGAAGAATGGTATGTCAAATCCCGAAGAGCTTGTCTTAGGCGATCCCGTGCTGAGAGGGGGGCTGATCGGGATGGTGCGGGATGAGCCGGCCCTCCCTGACACGGTACTCGCACGAATCCGCCGTCTTTTGCGCAAATGGCGCAGTCGAACAGGCAAACCTCATGGTTAGCCTCATTGTACTCAATTTCAATGGCGAGGGGCTTACCGTAAGATGTCTGGAGGCACTGGAAACACAGACTTTTATTGATTTTGAGTTGATCCTGGTCGATAACGACTCCTCCGACAATTCCCGTGCCGAGATTGACTCCTTTATTCGGGAGCGCCCGCTCGGCCGCTCCTGCAGGGTAGTTCGCCTCGGAGAGAATCTCGGTTTTTCCGGAGGCAACGCGGAAGGACTCCGGCACGCGAAAGGGAAGTATATCGCCCTTCTCAATAACGACACGGAGCCCTGCGGCGAGTGGCTGGCTGAGCTATGCAAGGCCATGGACCAAGACCCCGAGGTGGGGATCTGTGCATCAAAACTGGTCTCCCACCAGACGCATCTGATAGACAGCGCCGGAGACGGATATACGAGGGCTCTCAGGGGGTTTAAGCGGGGAGAAGGCGAGGCGCCGGAGCAGTTCGACCAGAAGGGCAGAGTCTTCGGCGCGTGCGCAGGCGCTGCGCTGTACCGGAGGGAAATGATAGACTCTATAGGTCTTTTTGATGAAGATTTCTTTCTGATCCATGAAGATACGGACCTCAACCTCAGGGCCAAGCTCGCGGGTTGGAAAGCGGTTTTCGTGCCCACCGCCACAGTGATCCACAAAGTAACCGCCTCGATCGGATATATGAGTGATATCCAGGTCTATTACACCTTAAGAAACGCTGAATTCGTGCGAATGAAAAATATCCCTCTTTCCGTGCTCGCAGTCTGCTTTCCGGCCTTTGTGTGCGGGATAATCTCCGAGTTTGCATTCTTCGTGCTGAAACATGGGCGTGGGATCATCTATTTGAAGGCGAAGAGGGATGCCCTTAAGGCCCTTCCCCACATGCTCGAGAAGCGAAGGCGGATCATGTCCGCCAGAAAGGTCGGTAGCAGGGAGCTTCTCTCGGAGATGACATCCCTTTGGGACGTGAGGTTTTTGAAGGCAAAATGGAGGAAGCTCCTCCATGGTTAGTGTCATTATTCCCACCTATAATGCCATGCCCGCCATCGAGCGACTCATCTCGAGCCTCAAAACCCAGACCGCTGCCTGTGAAATTATCGTCATCGATTCGTCATCATCCGATGAGACGGCCCGGGCGGCGGAATCATGTGGTGCAAGGGTAATAACGGTCCCGAAACAAAGCTTTAACCACGGAGGCACTCGAAACCTTGCGGCCATGCAATCCAGGGGGGATATTACCGTATTCCTTACCCAGGATGCCCTTCCGTGCGATGACAGGTGCATAGAGCACCTGATAGAGCCGCTCCGGGACCCTCGTATAGCTGCGTCTTACGGCAGGCAGATCCCGAGAGGCGACGCGAAGCCTACGGAAGCATTCGCCAGAAATTATAATTATCCTGAATCGGGCTCGCTGAGATGCTGGGATGACGTTGAAGAGTTGGGCATCAAGGCCTTTTTCTTCAGCAACGTCTGCTCGGCAATAAGGGGAAAGGAATTCCAGGAGCTGGGAGGATTTCCCGATAAGTTGATCATGTTCGAAGACATGCTCTACGCGGCGAATCTCCTCAAATCGGGATACTCCATCGCCTACGCACCCGGGGCAAGGGTGGTCCATTCCCACGACTACAGCTGGGCAGGCCAATTCGGACGATATGCCCGGGCCGGGCTCTCCTTTTCGTGCCATCCATGGCTCGCGCCTTACGCTCGAGGACGAAGGGAGGGGTTGAGGTTTTTGGACGAAGAGATCCGTCACCTCCTCAGCAAGGGCATGTATTTCTGGGGCCTCTATGCCCTTGGCGAGGCATTTTTCAAGTACGGGGGTTATTACCTCGGCCTGAGGCACGGACGGGTCCTTAAAAAAGTAGCCAAATGGACGGGGAGACATCTGAATGCGTAGCCATAAGGGCAACACCCTTATTCTTTTTATCTTTGACCTCCTGCTTATCGACCTGTGCATTTTGGGCGCCTTTATTGCGAGGTCGGCCTCCCAGGAGTATCTCGGGCTCGTCCCTCTCGGTCATGGTCTTTCGCTCTACCTGTTGGATAAGGCCTGGATCCCTCCGGTAATTGCTGCCGCACTGGCATACCGCGGCAGTTACGGCACGGTTATGACGGTGTGGGATGAGCTTCTCCTGTTACTCAAAGGCCTCTTTATATCTTTTCTCGTGGTATGGGTCATACTCTCCCTTCAAAAGGAAGCGGAAGCGGTTTCCAGGATCGTCATCACTTTGAGTTTTATTTTTATGGCTTTTCTCATTCCCCTCGGCAGGATGGGAATGAAATTTATGCTCTATAAGATTTTCGGCCGGAGGAGACAGGCATCTCTCTTCGAGCGCAGAAGAGGGGACCGGATGAACGCCCTGAAAGACTCGCTCAATAAAGAATGGTACTCCGGCTACGCAATCGTGAACAACCTCTACCTTGATTCCCTTAAAGGCCGGATAGATACCTGCTTCGTCCCCATGGAATATGCCGATGAGGAGACCGTCAAAGCCCTGAAACACAAGGTGGACAATATGATCCTTGTATCGAGTATCTCGGGCCTTTCATTTATGAATACCGAGATACGCACCTTCCTCACAAAGAATATCGCTCTTATCACCACAAATAACGGCCTTCTCTCACGAAGAAGGGTGGTTATCAAAAGGATTACTGACGTCCTTTTGTCTGCGGCGGGACTCATTTTGTTCCTCCCCTTCTTCCTCCTCATTCCCATACTCATAAAAATTGATTCCAGGGGACCCGTCTTCTTCGTGCAAAGACGATGCGGTATAAATCTTGCACAGTTCAAGATGATTAAGTACAGGACCATGAAGGCGGGTGGTGAGGCTGCCTTCGAGGAGTATCTGAATGGGAATGAGCAGGCCCTTAAGGATTTGAAAGAAAGGAATAAATTGAAAGCCGATCCCAGGGTAACCAGGATAGGCAGAATTCTTCGCAGAACGTCATTGGACGAACTCCCTCAGTTCCTGAACGTCATGAAGGGCGATATGTCTCTTGTGGGACCCAGACCCGATCTGGAGGGGGCCCTCGAGGAATTCAGGGACTCTTACCGGATGATCTACTCCAGGACAAAACCGGGAATGACGGGCCTCTGGCAGGTGAGCGGCAGGAGCGATACCAAGTATGCGGAACGGGTGAAGCTGGATTATTTATATGTGCTCAACTGGTCTATCTGGCTCGACGTCATCATCATGTTGAAAACAGTCCGTGCCATTTTTGGAGGCAAGGGTGCATATTGAAGGTAGCCTGAAGTGACATATGTCATTGACTCGAAAAGCGATTCCCTGATATTTTGGATGAATGTATATCCCATGGAAAGACCATTTTGCGGCACAAGAGCATCACTTTCCGGATAAGTTGAAAATCATTGTCCGGTTACATGTCAAAATGGTGACGGAGAGAAGATAATCGGCATGACTTCCGACTTGTTGAATAAACTTGGCTTGACCAAAAGTAACGAGCTTATAGGGGTGGATATCGGGACCACGTCCATCAAGATCTGCGTGCTCAGGCACGGCAAAGACGGGTTCAGGCTTCAAAAAGCCGCGGCAAAGTCATTTGAAGAAAATCTTTTGAACGACGGCAATATCGTAAATGAAAGTCTCCTGGCACAGGAGCTGAAACAGCTTGTCCATGAAAATGGCGTCAAATCCCGGGATGCGGCGTGCGCCCTTTCCAGCTACAGTGTCATTGCGAAGAGGGTAAGCGTGCCCTTTCTGGACGAAGATGCCCTGGACAACACCATGAGCCTGGAAGTCGAGACGGTGATCCCTTTCAGCCTGAAAGATATCTACTACAGCTATTATGTGGTAGGCGGCGACAGAGAGCGTGAG
>DASXUJ010000096.1 GCA_036504895.1 Syntrophorhabdaceae bacterium | reverse complement strand
AAATTTCCGGTTGACCAGGTCTCTCAAGCCGGCTATGATTTTTTCCTCCGACTGGAGGACCGTAGCGGCCCTCTCACGAACGGTCTCGGGAAGCCCTCCCACGCCCTGCCTCAGGGAGTGAAAGACTTTCCTCACCAGGGTCCGCATGGATTGGAAGAGAGACCTCTGATAGAGGGGAGACAGCTTCTCAGGGGAAAAGTCCGGCTCTCCCGGCGAGGAGAGGGCAAGGTGCATCTGACCGGTCCTCCTCCCCAGCAGCGCCGTCATCTCGAGATAATGGCCCTCTATCAAATCTTCCAGGAGGGGAGGAATGTGTACCGGATCAACGTCGTACAGAGAAGCTCGAGCTTTCGGCACCTTGTCGATATCCTGCAGTTTTGACAAGACTCGTTCGAAGTATCTGCCGATTGCGTCACGGGTATAGGTCCATCCGTCGCCCTGATTCCGGACAAGCCCGAGGAGTAGACCGATTGCTGCCGGCTCGGACCCGGCACTCCGGTATTCGATACTGCCGGCAAAGGGCGGGGTCGATCGAAAGCCCTTACGTTCGGTCAGAAAGCTGACGATCTCCTGGTCCGGATTGATCCCCTCCTTCACCATTCTTAGAAGCTTGAAATAGAATGTATCTCCATAGAGAAATGACGTATTTGACTGCTCGCCCTTGACGCGCTGAGATCCCATTCTCGCCTCTCCCTGGGATAAGATCCTTTTGTACATCTTTCCCTGGAGGCCCACGATCTCGCCTTTTATCCCTCTTATTCTCCTCCGCCGGCTGATGACCGAAAAGATGGCATCACGGAAGTCGTCGCTCAACGTGGCATCATAGAGAATGCCTTCCTCCCCATCCGTAAACACCCGTGCGATTATGCTCTCCGGGTGTTCTTCCTGAAGGATCTTCGACCTCGCCGTCACCTCGTCATCTCCCAGCGCCTCATGCAGGCCCTCGCCGGTCGTGGGAGGCGGCGCCTTTCCCGTCTTCCTGGTAGGTACGAAGGAGACAGCCAGAAGGTAGCGTTCCACTATCCCCCCTTCGAGGAAGGCCACCTCCACCACGAGCAGATAAAAACGGCTGGAGTTCTGATCGAGGGGGATGATGTCTGCAATGGACGCTTCCCGGAAGGTAATCGCCTTTCCCCCGAACCATCGGGATCTCCGCAGATAGTCGGGCAGGATACTCTCCTGGAGAAGCTCCAATGTCCGGCCTTTAAAGAGGTTCTCCCAGCTTCTTTCCACGCGGAGCTCGGGAAGTCCCTTTTCGGCTGCAGCGCGCGCGGCCTCATCCTGTTCAGGCCGCTTGAGCGAAAGCCAGAGGTAATCGTGAGGTCCCATGGTAAGCACATAGGGCGCCTCCCGTATTACGGGAAACCGATACCGGCTGTAGACGGTCTCAGGAGCGATGCCCGCATATTTCGACAGGTCCAGTTCCACGACCTGGAAGTACCTCGACAGGTTGACCATGCAGAGGATACACTCATCTTCGCAGACCCTGAGGAAGGTAAGGACTTTCGGGTTATCGGGAAGAAGAAATTTCAGCGTTCCCCGCCCCGGTGCTTTCAGTCTTTTTCGCACGGCAATTGCCCGCTTCAGCCACCACAGCAAAGAAGTCAGGTTCCTCTGTTGATTCTCCACGTTTACCGCTTCGTAGTGATATTCGGGATCGATAATAACCGGCAGGTGGAGCCTCTGGGGGTTGGCCCGGGAAAAACCCGCGTTTTTGTCGGGACTCCACTGCATGGGCGTTCTTACCCCGTTGCGGTCACCGAGATAGAAATTGTCGCCCATCCCGATCTCTTCTCCATAATAGATCACGGGGGTGCCGGGAAGGGAAAAAAGGATCGCATAGATGAGTTCAATTCTGCGCCGGTCGTTATCCAGGAGAGGTGCCAGTCGACGCCGGATTCCGAGGTTGATCCTCGCCTGGGGGTCCCTCGCATAGACCCGGTACATATAGTCCCTCTCCTCGTCGGTCACCATCTCGAGGGTTAATTCATCGTGGTTTCGCAAAAACAACGCCCATTGAGAGGTATCGGGAATGGAGGGGGTCTGTTCCATGATATCGACGATGGGGAAACGGTTCTCCATCTGGAGGCCCATGAATATCCTCGGCATCAGGGGAAAGTGAAAGGCCATATGACACATATCGCCGGTCCCGAAATAGGCTGCCGCCTCTTCCGGCCACTGGTTGGCCTCCGCCAGGAGCATACGACCCGTGTACGAGGCATCTACGTGGGCCCGTACCTGCCGCAGAAATTCGTAGGTTTCCGGCAGGTTCTCGCAATTGGTGCCTTCCCTTTTATAGAGATAGGGAACCGCGTCGAGGCGCAGGCCGTCCACGCCCATTCCCAGCCAGAAATCGATGACGCGGAAGATCATGTCCCGCACGTGGGGGCTGTCGTAGTTGAGGTCCGGTTGATGGGAATAGAACCTATGGAAGAAGTAGGAGTGGGCTACCGGGTCCCATGCCCAGTTCGATGTCTCGAAATCCTTGAAAATAATCCGGGTATCGGCGAATTTGTCCGGAGTATCGCTCCAGATATAGAAATCCTTCCAGACAGTGCCGCGTTTGGCCGTTCTTGACTTTTGAAACCAGGCATGCTGGTCGGAGGTGTGGTTGAGGACCAGCTCCGTAATGACCCGAATCCCGCGCCTGTGCGCCTCTGCCAGGAAATCCCTGAAATCTGCGAGGGTGCCGTAGTCATGGTGGATGCTGAAATAATCGGAGATGTCGTATCCGTCGTCTTTCAGCGGGGAAGGATAGAAAGGCAGAAGCCAGAGCGCGCTAATGCCCAGGTCCTCGATGTACCCGAGTTTTTCCTTCAAGCCCCTGAAGTCGCCCACGCCGTCGCCGTTGGCGTCATAAAAGGCCCTGACGGGGACCTCATAGATCACGGCGTCCTTGAACCACAGGGGGTCCCCTTCCATGGTATACGTTTTTTTCACGGGCCGCTCACATGAAATAGTCGAAATCGCTTTCTCTCCGGAGTCTCTTCCTCACAGAGAAAATACGGACCGGTGATGCCAAGGGGTCGCGTTCCACGAAATTGTTCTCCAATGTCGGATATATTTGTCATCGCGTAAGAGATCGTGCCGACGCGAACCGCACGTCCTCGCTTGAACCTTAAGGCAGCCGCGGGTCCAAGTCAAGGCCACTCCCGATCCTCGCAAGCAGAGGGTTTGCGTGAACCAGCCTATCTTGACACCCGTCACGATCAGGATTAGCTTCAAAAGAGGAATCCAATTGCAATCACATAAGGAGGAGGCAACGTGACGGCCTTACGCCTTCTAACGGAAAAGAAAGGAGACCCATATGAGTAGGAGTCTGCTCCCCGCTACATTGCTGGTCCTTTCCCTGTTCTTGACCGCTTTCGCCGCGCCGGTATCCGCGCAAAAGGCCGACCCGGCCATGGGGACCGCCAGGGCGACCGGAGAAGAGGACAAGGCCGGGATAAAAGGCTCCGCCGGACCTCATGAGTCCAGGGAAAGTATGGAAACCTATAAGAAAGAATTGCAAGAGGATTTACGCGAACTCGACAAGAAGATCTCCGTCCTCGCTGAAAAAATGAAAAAAAGAGGCGCAAGGCTGCAGGCAGAAGCAAAGGAAAGCTGGAACGAGCTCAGAGCCAAGGAGAAGACGGCACGAGCGCGGTTGAAAGATCTCTCTTCGTCAAGCCGGGAGGCCTGGGAGAAGGCGAAGTCGGAGGCAGGTGCCGCCATGGACGAGGTCAGGAAGGCGTATGACAGGGCTGCCTCCTATTTCAAGTCATGAACAAAGCCTTTCGATCTGAAAGAGTATGGTAAAGCGGGCCCCGGACCGGGGGAATAGCCGAATCCGGTCTTACCATGTCGGGAGGGGTGTATTGAAAGGCGCCTGGATACCGAACACTCTTACCCTCGGAAACCTTGCCTGCGGGTTCGTCTCGATCGTGTATGCGGGCTTCGGCACATGGGAAGGGAAGATCGTGGCCGCGGTGCTCATTCTGCTCGCGGCACTCCTCGACGGGCTCGACGGCCAGGTGGCGCGAAGGCTGGGAGTGGAGGGGCCCATGGGGAAAGAGCTCGATTCCCTCGCGGACTGCGTTACCTTTGGGGTCTCCCCCGCCTACCTCACCTATAAGACATATCTGTCGGGCATCACCTTGACGTTAGGCGCTCATCCATTCGACCTGGGAATTCTCATCGCGGTTGCATTTCCGGTATGCGCGGCCTACCGTCTCGCCCGGTTTAACGTAAAATCGTCCCCCGGCCCTTTTACCGGCCTCCCCTCTCCGATTGCCGGAAGCCTGGCGGCACTCGCCCCCCTCACTATTCCGGCCGAAGCCGTCCCTGTGCCGCTCTTCGCCGCCTTCTTTCTTTTTATCGGATTTCTCATGGTCTCCACCGTGAGTTATTCGAAGCCCCAGTCCGTTCTCTTGAAGAACATCCAAGGCCTCAAGTTGGCGGGCCTCGTAGTGCTGATGATCCTGCTGGTCCTCAGGTTCCGGTTCCGGATCATACTCCTCGCCATCCTTCTCTACGTGCTCTCCGGCCTTGTCAGCTACGTGGTGAAAGTCATCGAAAACCGAAGGTACTGAGGAAAACTTGAATAAGTTGCAGGGAAACCGGTATCTTCGGAGAAATATTAGAGCCAGTGTGCCATGAGACGGGCGATCCATTCCCTCATGCGAGTCCAGATGGGCCGGCCCGACCATTCCTGTCGCGTCACCTCGCTCGATGCCCCAATATCCCTTTTGAAAAGACTCTCCATCTGGTTCGCAAAATCGACTCCAAGGATGATCGCATTTAATTCGTCGTTGCGCATAAAGCTCCATAGATCGAAATTGGTAGAGCCGATGGTGGACCATACCCCGTCGATCACCGCGGTTTTGGCATGGAGCACCCTGTCATTATGCTCGTAGACCTTCACCCCCGCTTCGAGGAGGTCCTC
Source organism: Syntrophorhabdaceae bacterium (assembly GCA_036504895.1). Lineage (NCBI taxonomy): Bacteria > Pseudomonadati > Thermodesulfobacteriota > Syntrophorhabdia > Syntrophorhabdales > Syntrophorhabdaceae > Syntrophorhabdaceae bacterium. The sequence continues at coordinate 24,933 of DASXUJ010000096.1, read as the reverse complement.
ATAATAAGAGCGGCCCGCGTAGAGGGCGAGGTTGGAATCGCTCACACCGGGTACTATCAGCGCCACATCTACCCCCCGGCCCGCTGCTTCCTCGAGGGAGTCCAGGGTCTGCCTGTCGGGGACAAAATATGAATTCGTAATATGAATGGAACGGCTCGCCTGTTTAATGGCAGAGACATACATAACATAGGTGAGGCGATTCGGATCTCCGGGCGTGCTGCCCACGACGGTGATGAGCTCGGTGCCCCGGGGCTCGAACCGCGGAAAATAGTCCGCTGCATCAAGGGGGGGTCCGTTCTGGCTCTGCCACGTTTGCATAAAGGATGTTTGAAATTGAGCGACTGCGGGCCCCTCGATCATCACATGGGTGTCCCGCCACCCCGGGCGCCTACGCTCCTGGGACCCCCCGGACCTGGAGGGGCTCGAAGAATAGACGCTGCTGAAATTGACACCCCCCGTAAATGCCGTCATCCCGTCGACCACCACGACTTTCCGGTGGTCCCGATGAGTGACCAGTTCACTCGACTTTGCTTTTAAAGGGCTTAAGGGATTAAACTCTACCACCTTCACGCCCCCTTCCCGGAGCTTTTCAAAAAAGGCGGCCGGTGTATTGGAGCTGCCCACACTGTCAAAGATCAGGTTTACCTGAATCCCTTCGGCTCGTTTCCGAAGGAGCAGATCGGAAAACCGACGTCCGATCTCATCATCTTCAAACTGATAGGTTTCCACGTTGATATGGTCTTTCGCTTCCGCCACGGCTTTGAAAATTGCCGCATATGTGGCGGCTCCGTCTACGAGCAGAGTGGCCTTGTTTCCCGTAGTGAGAGGGTTGCCGCTTAAGGACTCCATAAGGGCCGCATTGATCTGCACGAGATCTGTCGGTCCGGCCTTTTGTTCGAGGCGCGATAAAATTTGCTCGGAATTCGCTGATTTTAGTTTCCCGCCTGGTCCTGAAATAGTGGCTGATTTTGCAGCCTTTTCCTCCATAAGAGCCGAAACGTCAGGAAGTGCGGTCGCGCAGCCGCCGAGAACGAGGATGGATAAGAGCCAGAGCAATGCCAAGCCTTTCACCCGCACCATATCCGCCCCCCTTCTGACCGTTCTTGGCTTCATGTATGGATTGTGACCCTTATCCCCCTGAGGAGAACAGGGTCAGCTCTCAAAGGAACGTAAGGTCAAGGCACAAGAAAAGTCAACGGCTGCGTTCGGAGAAACGCCGGAGGTACAGCAGTCCCTTCCCCCCGGTCCGCTATTTCCCCATTAGGAAATCCGATACCAATGGCGGGTGTGGTCCCGCCGGGTTCGGATCACTTTACCGGCGCCTTTATCGCCCCGAAGGAGAGAACGGGAAAGGTCTCGAATTTGAGTACATGGATCCATGCCGCCCTGCTCGCGACAAGCCCTTTCTCATCCGTGTCGACTACATTTATCACCCGTCCTCCCTGGAGGTCCAGGAATTCACAGATTACCTTCACGCCCTTCGGCCACGTCCAGTTCTTCCGAAGTTCCTCCACCTTCTTTTCATTTTCCGGGGACCACGTACAAATATTCATAAAATACATAATGCACCCCCTTCATCTTATCTTTTCGGCAGAAATATAATCATTGCCATGGGTTTTTGCATTTTGTGGTTTTTTCTGGTTCTAGATGAAAAAAGGCGCTCGCGAAGGGGCGGACAACCATGCCCCTTACGCGGGTATGGACCGTCGAGCCGGTTTGCTTTATTCGCAGAGATTCTGATATAAGGCCATCATGCGAGAATCATAGGGAAACCACGTATATTTGTAGCTTCCCGCTCCCGGTTGATCCACAAATGCCCCTGTCACAGGGTCCACCTTATCCGAGATCACCCGGTAGGAATGGTAATTGCACATCAGTTCGAGCCGCCTCACGTTGCCTTCCTGGGCATCGAAAAGGGTGGCTTTTACCGTCACCCGGACCTGCCCTTTCCGCGGCACCTCAACGGTGCCTTTATCGTAAAAGATCTTCTCCATCCCGTCCTGATAATAAAGGGTCCAGTCGGCCCCGAAGCTGAGGGCGAAGCCGCAAAGGATAATACCTACGATAACCGTGAAGCCCGAGACGCCTCTGAGAATTGTCATACCTATTCCTCCCGTTTAGAACTGCCGAACGGATAATCTTACCATTACATCGGTGAAAAGTGGTGAAAGAAATCACTCTCCCCGGATTCCCTCTCCCATCGCGGCGGCTGTTTCAGGGGACCCGCCGTCTCCGAGAAGGTCCTTGAAGAGGGCTGCCGCTTCAGGGCTTGACAACACCCCCGTATGGGTGGAATCGAAGCCGTGGATCCTTGCCGCCTTCCCCTGGACCCGCGGGTGGAGCTGGCTCTTCAGGGTTATTCTGCCGTCGCTGTTCTGCCCTATTTTCAACGTAGAATCATTCCGGAAGCTGAATAAGAGGTGAACCGGCACCTCAGCGGGAAAATCACGGCGGTAGAGGGAGTTGAGAAATGGGCTCTCCGGCACGAGGTCCCGCCATGAGGGAATCAGGCCCGGCAGGTGCCCCTTGCCGAGCTTCAACCCCTCGATACCGCCATAGGGAGTAGAAAGAGAGATATATTGCTTCAGGTATGGGGGAACGCCCCCGGCGCACAGGTCGTCTATCGCAGCCCATGACACGAGGCCGCCCATGCTGTGTGCAACAATTACGAGCCTGGCGAGGGGCTGCGCGGAACCGTGGTTGAGAGACCTCACCACGTTTGCCAGGAGAAGTCCCAGCTTCGCCAGAGGCATTCCGGTGGGGTAATAGAAGAACCAGGGCTGGTATTGCTTCCGGTCGAGCTCCTCCGCAAAGAATTTCCAGTCCCTGGGGGTGCCTGCCGCCCCATGAACGAATAACACCGTGGTTTTCTCAGGGTCGAACTCTTCGAGCCCGAAAAGCAATCCCCCGGTATGGGTCAGAAACTTCAATGGGTCATAAAGGCCTATCATACCGTACCGGGGATCGAAAAACTCATCATCGAGAGAGTTGTAAATTTCGTGGTGTTTTGCCGCGGGTATATGTATTGCCGTACCGAGTCGCCGGGGTTCGGGTACATTCAGGCGTACGGAAGGCCCGGGCACGAAGAAGCCGTCGGAGGAAGAGGCAGGGGAGATCTCGAACTTTTCCCGTCCGGAAGTGCAGCCCACCACTTCATTTTCATCGAAATACCCATCGTGATTGAGGTCTGCAAAGACAAGGAGCTCATACTTCCCCCGGGGAAGGAGGGCCCCGTATTCGCCTGCCCGATTCCGGATAATTTTCGTTGCCGCCACCTCTATTTCCCCTGCCCTTTCGACGAGGGCAACAAAAAGGAGGGGCATCTCCGGGTTTGCCGCGCCTTCAAGCGGACCTTTGAGATAAAAGCAATTCTCCGACGCGAGGACCCCGGTCACCGAGCCCTGCATCCAGTCTCCGGCCTCCAATTTCCCTTCCCCCGCCTGCACCCAATATCCAATATAACTACATCCGGCAAGGAGGAACGCGAGAAGAAGGATCGCCGGGGCTGCACATATTCCAGACGGTCTCATGCCCGCGGCCCCGGGGGCGCGGCGGGCAAGGGCGGAGAGAAAGACCATCGGGCAATATCGGCATTTCGGGCCGTTCATATTCTATTTTTATACTCTCCGGCCCCTGTTGCAAGTTTCTCACTCCACCTTCCGCCGATCCCTTCAGGACCCCCCGTTGGAACAGGGTATTAGGGAAGCACTATTTTGCCCTTCGGCCCCGGCAGAAACATTCCTATGTGCCTGAAGAACAGATTCTCCCGAAAGGCGGCTGCTCTGAAGGCGGAGAGGTCTTCGGGGTGGAGGGCTATGAGGAGGCCTCCCGAGGTCTGGGGGTCGTAAATCAGGTCAGTGAGGAAGTCCGGTCCGTTGCCTTCCACGTGGCATTGGTAGAAATCCCTGTTTTTGTAGAGTCCGCCGGGAAGGATGCCGGCATTTGCGAGGTCTCGCGCCTCTTCGAAAAAAGGCAGGCGGTGAAGATGGAGTTCTACCCCGAGGCTCTCCTTTATCATCTCCTTCAAGTGGCCCGCGAGGCCGAAGCCGGTTACATCCGTTGCCCCATGGGTGCGCAGAGAGCGCATGATTAAGGATGCCTTCCTGTTGAGCTCCGCCATCGCCCTGATGACTTTTTCCGTGGCGGCCTCGCTCACCAGCCCTGCCTTTATGCCCGTATTCACTATGCCGTTTCCAAGGGGCTTCGTAAGGATGAGAGCATCTCCGGGCATGGCGCCCTCATTCATGATAATTTTATCCGGATGAACGAGGCCCGTGGCGGCGAGACCGTACTTTGTCTCCACGTCATCCACGCTGTGCCCTCCCAGAAGGCTTACCTTTGCATCCTTGAGGGTTTGGGCGCCCCCCTTCAGGATCGCCTTCAGGATCGCCTTGTCGAAATGGGTGAGGGAGAAACAGACCATGTTGAGAGCGGTCTTCGGCACCGCTCCCATGGCATAAATGTCGCTCAAGGCATTGGCTGCCGCGATCCGGCCGAAGGAGTAGGGGTCGTTGACCACGGGGGTAAAAAAATCTATGGTCTGCACCATGGCGATCTCATCGGTGATCCGGTAGACGCCCGCGTCCTCGAAGCCCGCCATGCCTGCGAGCACGTTCTCGTCCGCAGGGACCTCTATGCCGCAGAGGATGTCCGTAAGCTCACCGGGTCCTATCTTGGAGGCGCATCCCGATTTCCTCACGTATCTCGTCAGTTCGAAGCTCATATGCCCTGCCTCCGGTGATTTTTCTTTGAGTACGTCTCTATCATATAGTATATTTTGCTATTTGTGTAATTCTTTTTAGGCATATATTCCCGGCCCGGCCGGGTGCATGGAGGCGCCTCTCGTTGACAAATCATGAATGAATCCCTATATTCGTCAATTCTTGTGCGGGGGAGGAAGGTATGTCCGAATTTGATTATGATCTTATCGTCGTCGGAGGAGGAGCCGCGGGAATGGTCTCTTCGTCACTCGCCGCCGGTCTCGGGAAAAAGGTGGCCCTCGTGGAGCACCGGACACTCGGTGGGGAATGTACCCGTTCCGGATGCGTGCCCAGTAAAGCGCTCATCAAGTCGGCGAACATTTACCATTACGCGAAAAATGCCGGGCTCATGGACTATGGCCTCTCCACCGGCGAGGGAGAAAACGGGATCCGCCCCGACCGTGTCTTCGGCCATGTGAGAAACGTAGTGGGGAAGGTATACCACGGACACAGACCCGAGGTATTCCGGGAGCGGGGCATGGAGCTGGTGTTCGGAAAGCCCGCCTTCCTTGATAACCACCACATAGATGTGGACGGCAAAACGCTCTCCGCCGAAAGCTTCATTATTGCGACAGGCTCGAGGGCCTTTATTCCCCCTATCGAGGGCATAGCCGCGGTGCCGGTCCTCACGAACGAAACGGTTTTCGAGCTGGAGAGACTCCCCTCGTCCATGATCGTACTAGGAGGAGGCCCCATCGGCACGGAGCTCGCCCAGGCGCTCGCACGCCTCGGGGTGGCCGTCACCATCGTGGAAATGGCCGAACAGATACTGATAAGAGAAGAAAAGGAGATGAGGGACCTCCTCGCGGAAAGGTTCGCAGGAGAGGGCCTCACGATTCTCACCAGGACAAAGGCCCTGAAGCTGGAACACCTGGGGGGCCTGATACATCTCACTGTGGAGGGGCCCGATAAGGAAGAGCGGGTCATCACGGCAGAGACGATTCTGGTGGCGGTAGGGAGAAAACCGAATATCGAGGATCTCGATCTCAATAAGGCGGGAGTCGATCATTCGGCCATGGGAATAACCACGGACAAGACCCTCAGGACCGCCGCCCCCAATATCTATGCGTGCGGAGACGTGGTAGGGCCCTACCAGTTCTCCCACATGGCCGAGTACCAGGCCCGCATAGCCACCCAGAATGCGCTGCTGCCCGTGAAGAAGCATGTCGATTACGAGCATTACATCTGGTGCATGTTTACCGACCCCGAGCTTGCCCACGCGGGACTTACCGAGGAGCAGGCAAGGGCCGACCACGGCTCGTCAATCAAGGTCTATAAATGGGAATATGCGAATACGGACAGGGGCAAGACGGAAGTGGAGGAGTTCGGCTTCTGCAAGATCATCTGCGACGACAAATACAAGGTGCTGGGCGCCCATATTATGGGAAGCCGCGCGGGCGACCTCATCCACGAGCTTCAGATTATCAAGACCCTGGGCCTGCCCCTTTACAAGCTCGATTCAGTGATCCACATCTACCCCACCTTCTCCGACGTGATCAGGCAGCCGGCGAAGCAGAGCCACATCGACGAGTTGAAAGGCAATATCTTCGTCCAGCTCCTGAGCACGCTCTTCGGAAAGAAGGAAAAACCCCTGTAAGCCCTTCTCAGCAGAGACCCGCCTTCCCGAGAACCTCCTTCAGAATGCGTGCCGAATCGTGGAGCTGCCCCATCTCCTCCCGGTTGAGCTTTATGTCCACCCGCTCCCGTACGCCGCCCCGGTTCACGATGCAGGGCACCGACAGGCAGACGTCGTGTACGCTGTAATAATTATCGACATAGGCTGACACAGGGAGAATCGAATTTTCGTCGTGGAGGATGGCCTGGGTGATCCGGACCATGGCAAGGGCCACGCCATAGGAGGTCTCGCCTTTGCGCTCGATGACGTTGGCCGCGAAGTCCCGGACGCCTTCGAAGATAGACCGGCGGGTCTCGGCATAATCGCCGCAGTTCTTGCAGCTCGCACAAAAGTCCTCGAAAAAGACCCCGCCCACGAGGGCACGGCTCCAGGCCGCGAATTCGCTCTGGCCGTGCTCGCCCAGGATATAGGCATGGATGTTACGGGCATCGATCTCGCACCTCTCGGAGAGAAGGAGCCGGAGCCGGGCGCTGTCAAGGACCGTGCCCGAGCCGATCACCTGCTGCCATGGCTTTTTCGAAATCTTGAGGGCCGTGTAAGTGAGGACGTCCACCGGGTTCGCCGCGATAAGCCAGACCGAGTCAGGACTCACCTTCATCACATGGGGCACGATGGAGCCCAGAAGCTCCACGTTGTCGCCCACGAGCTGGAGCCGTGTCTGCCCCGGCTGCTGCCTCCGTCCCGCAGAGAAAACAACGAGGTCGGAGCCCGCGATGTCCTCGTACCCTCCGGCCACGATCTTGACCGGCGGGATGTAGGGCATAGTGCTCTGCAGGTCCATCACCTCCCCCTCGGCTCGCTTCCGGTCCACGTCGACAATCACAAGCGAGCGCGCCAGGCCCTTCAAAGCGACCGCAAAAGCATACCGAATCCCCACGTTCCCCGCCCCAATCACAGAGATCTTAGGGTGTAAATTTCGCGAATGAGTCATATCATCCTCCTCGTGCAGCAAATGTAAGGCTCAACCTCAACCTGAACCTGAACCTAAATCTAAGTCTTGTTTGGTGTTTGTCGATGGCCACTGAATTTGTCGAAAACTCCATCTCCGCTCTCCTTCTCCGCTCGGTCCTCTGCTTGCCACCCGCAGTTGCGGTTTTCATCTTTTGGTATATTCAGCTGCTGCGGGTACCCGGCCATAGAGCAGCTCTTACCTTTTGGCTGGGGCCGACGGCCTCGATCCTCAAAGGAACCACGAACCTGAAGTCTCCGACAAATTTCAGCGTCCACACAACCCGGCCAATTATTTATGTCTTGATTATGGAGCCGGGGTTAGAGCAAGGTAACGGCGCTCTCGCGAATGGGTCGACCGGGCTCGTGGCGAACTTAAAATTTTCCAGAATAAGTCATAATGCGTTTCAACATCGCGATCTGGCGTTTCATAGTCACCCGCGCCGCCGGCGTGTGGAGACCGGCGCAGCAAGGAGGAACCGACGAAGGCATACTATGATGTATGTTGAGGAGAGTGACGACGCGGCTACAGCCGGTCTCCGCATGCCTGTGGCGCGGGGGGGTTATTTGATTGATTTTTGGGGCTTATCAAAGGTATATTTATTCCCATGGATGACAAACTCTATATGGAGGTGTGCCTGGAGGAGGCCGAAATGGCGGCTGCTGAAGGCGAAGTCCCCGTAGGCGCTCTGGTGGTAACCGCTGACGGCACTGTCATCGCGAGGGCACATAACCTCACCATTCAGGCAAACTCACCCACGGCACACGCGGAAATACTGGCCCTGAACGAGGCCTCAAGGGTCCTCGGAAATCACCGCCTCACAGACTGCTCCCTCTACGTCACCATGGAGCCGTGCATTATGTGCGCAGGCGCACTGATAGAAGCAAGGGTAAAGAGGGTAGTCTTCGGCTGCTACGATGCAAAGCGAGGCGCCCTGGGCTCGATCGCCGATATCAACACCCTGCCTTTAAACCACAAGGTTGAAGTAGTGGGCGGCGTTCATCAAGAAAAAAGCAGGGCTTTACTTCAAAGATTTTTTCAAATAAGGAGAGGTACCGAAGTGGTCATAACGGGGCCGACTCGAAATCGGCTGTACGCCTAATAAGCGTACCGTGGGTTCGAATCCCACCCTCTCCGCTCTTATAAAATACCATTCCTAATCATTTTCCCCGCGAACCGCTGTTCCCCTTTCCGATTATAAACAGGAGATGAACTGCAGGGTAAATCAGACACTACACCGCTTCTTCTGTATGAGAATCCGTACACCTTGTCAGTCGCCTGCCTTCTTTTTGAAACACGCCCATACCATCATGCGATGATCTTCGAATGGCACGGAAGTTGCTTCTAAAAGGGCGGGGGTAAGACTCACATGAGACAAGGAGGACGTCGTGCCGATAAGAATAGGGAAAGAAGCATTTTATGGGATCTGGGCGGACAAGAAAAGCAATCCAGCGCCGAAAGTGAACAAGACACCGCCTGATCTTGAAAAAGTCGTGCAAATTCTGAAGGATAAGAGAGAGGAGAAGGGGCTCACTCTGGAAGAGATAGCAGACACACTGTTTATCACGAGACGGGTCCTTAGATCGATAGAATCAGGGGATTGGAAGAACCTGCCCCCCATGGTCTACGTGAAGGGCTATATCCTTCAATATGCCTCCCTTTTAGGCGTATCCGATTTGGCCTTCGGCTAAGGTCGGCATAGGCGGCATCGCCGCCAACGGCCCCTCATGGTCACGAACGGGGGATCGAGTGGGCATCCTCTCGCTGAACCTCGCCTTTGTCGAAAGAAATCGGCGACGCGCCGGATGATTTCGTGAGAGTGGGTCGATCGTCCAATGGCCGTCACATTTACGGAGCGACGTCAGATCTTGAGCTGATTCCAGTCCTCCCATGATTCTAAAGACCGGCGCTAGTGACTGCCCATCATCCCTAACACGGGAAGAGGTTCGCGGGAAGATATGCAAACCGTGCAACATTGTCCCTAATCGGGATCCGATCTGTTCTTACTCTGTTTGCTGCTTTTGACGTTCGGTCCTCTGCTTTTCAAGCTCCATCTGGTGTTGCTGCCGTTGCATCTCAAGCTGTTGCCCTTAGTTGAACTATGGCGAGCCGTTCAACAAAGATCATATAGTCCCATGTGGCGGGCGAAAAAATAATCCCCCTCAGACATTACCTCTTGCGTGTTCCTTGTCACGAAAATGAGTACTTGATATTCCTGAATGGTGTACACGACAATTCCAACTTTTGCGACCCACAGGCTTCGCTGTCTCGCTTACATTAATGCAAACACCACAGGAGCAACTTGTGGGGGATTCCACCAAATCCATTGGAGGCGAATATGAGGAAGAAAACGGATGCTTTGCGAAAAGTAGTTATCATAGGAGCGGGTGGTATCGGGAAATTGCTTATCGATATCATCGAGACGTGCAACAAGGCGCAAAAAGAATACGAGGTCCTGGGATACGTCGTAGAGTCTCAGTACGGTAGCCCGGGAACGGTGATTTATGGCCGGCCAATCGTGGGTGACTTTGATTGGCTTGCGAAACACGCCGGAGAAGTTGAGACAATTTGCGCGGTCGGGCCGTCCGAGTTAAGACTTAGACTTGTCACACGTGCGGAAGAAGCCGGCGCACGGTTCTGCAACATCATAAGTCCCCTTGCCTATGTATCGCCCTCGGTGACAATGGGTGTGGGCAATATTATCGGAGCCTTTGTCGCTTTTGGTCCCGAGGTGCGCTTAGGCAACCACGTTTTTATAAACCATAGCAGTGCGATCGGTGAAGAAGTGACCCTGGAGGATTTTGTGACCGTGTCGCCCCTCACGAATATTGCACGGGCGTGCAATCTGTCAACAGGCTCGTTTGTATCGGTCGGAGTGACATTAATCGACCGGATAAACGTGGGAGAGTGGTCGATGATAGGTGGAGGCAGTACGATTATTCGTGATGTTCCTGCCTATTCCACGGTGGTCGGGGTCCCGGGAAAGGTCATTAAGATACAGGAAGTGGGGTGGCAGAAGAGCGCGTAATTGGGTGCCTCCGGTCTTTGAATACTTTTAATGGGATAGCCACACTATCGCGCCATGGCAGATCGGGGGAAGTAAGAAATGAAAAGAGAAAGTTACTGATCTGGCCTTCTTGGGGGGGGTCCTGCATTTCAGGAGGTGCTCCATGTCGGTCGTCCCATTATCGGGGGCAGGAAACGGCTGTTAGCCGCATCACCAACGTGTTGGATAGAAGGCACCCGTCCAACAATGGAAGTTATGTACGCAGGCGACAAGGATTTTGAGCGCCAGGGCAAGCGGTTGAGATACCGGTCAAGGCCATTGTTGCGAAATACCCGGAAGCACCGGCGTGGCCTACCGATGAGTACGCAGTGCCGCCGGCCGTCTCCCTTCCAAGCCCCGGCATTACCGGATTGGATGGATAGAGCGGGAAAGTTCAGGAAGGTAGCTTATACTATTGCCTTATCGCCGCCTACATTGTCACGAACATACCTGCGACCGCAGCAGTCATGATCGCTGCCGTTGCCCATCCGAAATACCGGAGCGGGCGCGAACTGACCCGTGTGCCCATTATTTGCGATTTACTTGTCAGCAATAATACCAGGACAATCAAAGGAGGCGCCAGCACCCCGTTGAGCACTGCCGAATAAAAGAGCATCTTCACCGCATTGAACCCGGTAAAATCCAATGCCAGACCCAGCAGCATCGCAACTGCAATCAAGGCGTAAAACTTACGCGATAAGAGGGGCCTATCTTCCAGCGATCCGCGCCACGCTGCCCCTTCCGCCACCGCATAGGCGGCAGAGCCGGCGAGGACGGGAACACCGAGCATTCCCGTCCCGATTATGCCCACAGCGAATAACAGGTACGCTCCGTTTCCCGCTATAGGGCGCAATGCTTCAGCCGCGTCCCGCGCCGTTTGGATGTTGGTGTTCCCGTGGGCGTGCAAAGTCGCCGCGGTGGTGAGGATAATGAAATACATTACGAGGTTGGAGAAGAACATCCCCGTGAACACATCAGTCCGGGCTGCTTTCAATTCCCCGGGGGTCGCCCCTTCGCGCTCTTTAATCGTGCGTTTTCCACGGGCCCGGTCGTTTTCGACTTCTTGCGATGCCTGCCAGAAAAAGAGATAAGGCGAGATGGTGGTACCGAGTATGCCGACAAGGGTCGCAAGAAAGGAGCTCGTCCATTCGAAACGGGGCACGAAGGTCGCGGTCAGGACGGCATGCCAGTCCGGGCGGGCGAGGAAGGCTGCGGCAATATACGCGAAGAGGACCATGGTCAGCCATTTGAAGATGCGCGCGATCTGACGGTATGATGAAAAAAAGAGCAGTGACGTGATCAGTACGGCATAGAGCGGGGTCCAGTAGTACGATTTAATCCCCGTCATCATTTCGGTCGCTTCCGCCATGCCCCCAAGGTCGGCGCCGATGTTGAAGACGTTCGCCACAACCAGGATTGCACACGCAGACCACAATACCCAGCGCGGATAATAGCGCCGCGCGACGCCGGCAAGACCGCGCCCTGTCACCATTCCCAGACGGGCACACATCAATTGCACGGAAGCCATCATCGGAAAAGAGAGGATCGCCGTCCATAAGGGCATATAACCGAAAGTCGCACCCGTGACCGAATAGGTCGAGATGCCTGAGGGGTCGTCATCGGCGGCGCCGGTGATAAGGCCGGGACCGAGATCGGCAAAGAACCCGCGCACCCTGTCCGTGGGGTTGGCCTTGGACTTCGCCGTTCTCTTTTTACCGGAATTCCTTTTAGGCATTCTTTGAATTTAGTTAAAAAGGTCACCTATCGGTGTCGTACTTCACCGATCCCGGGCCGGCCACGGCGGGATAAAGCCTCGCGGCCCCCGGCGGCATTTCCCGTGGCCCATTCCCGTCGCTCTGAAGGGAGAAAGCCCGCGTACGGGCGCTATGCCTTTCATCTGGGCAGTGTAGATTCCCATCACTTTATGATTAAGCAGTTCCATATGGATTGTCAAATTTTTCAGCGGAACGGTCTTCCTTCAAACCATACGACGCTCCAGAGGGCACAGAACCGGGAGGTCGAGACCACAACGCCCTTCCCCGGGTTCCTATCCGGCATACGAGTCGACACCGGAACGGGAATCTGAGGAAGGGCGCTTGAGGCGGCAGGGAGAGTTGTTACCTGTCGGGATTCAAATACCTGTTTGGATGCGGTAATGTTTACCGTGTGAGATCATCAGTATCTCCGGCGGATCATTTCACGTGTGTACTGATGATCTTCCCCTGTACGACCGGGGTGGCGAATTTGACCCGTACAATATCTCTCTTGAATCCTCTACCGTAATCATCTACTCCCTCGGCCATGGTTATCTCATATGGCCGATTTCCTTGCTGATATCAACGGGGGAACTGTAACTTTTCTCGGGCAATTTCTCAATGGTCTTCATCACATCGTCCGGGGCCTTGTTGCTCTTCGCCTTCTGCACCAGGGTCTTTTTGTCTGCAGGAAAATCTACCCCTTTGAGAAATCCTTCGACAGTAATAGGAGAGGACTTTCCAGGATGTCCCCTTCCGCCTTCACCACTTTTCTTTCCACTCTCTGCTGCTCGTGCCATGATTTTACCCTCCTTTTGGTAAAGTATAGGATCGTGAGGAAAACTTAATCCTATACCTGAGAGTGTCAAGGGGTTAATTCAATAATAATTATTGCCGAAAACCCGGGTGAGTCGTTTTAGGCAATAGACCCGCCTGTACTCTTTTCGCCATTTGGCACGAATCTTGTATATTTCAGGTGCTTGTTCAAGCTGATCATAATATTTATGGTTCTTACCTTGGGAATAACATTAGGATTGACGGTTCTTTGCGCTAAGGAGAGGTTCGGCACTGCCCATTATGTCAAAGTCCTGACACAGCATGAGTATGAGCCATGGCGCCTGAAGAAGAGGTAGAATAATAATCAAATTAAAAGGTGATTATGAAGAAACAGACCGGGAAGACAGCGGAGTCCCCTGACCGCAAATCGAAGCACCCCATTATTGATGCCTATCTGAGAATGATCAAGATAGACCTGGACGCCCCAAAGACCAAGAAGTAACCACCGGCAGACGGCTTGAGATGCATTCAGGGTTCAACCAGGGAACAAGGATGTCTCCAATCCTTTCCGGCTCTCGTGTCAACGTACAAACCATACCGGTGCTTTCAGATCAAGTACGTCTCAGCCCCCTATAGAAAAAGACCTTTGGTCGATGATAAGCGGGGGAAGCACTATTATCCGCGATGTTCCTCCCAATGCCGTTGCAGTAGGGGCCCGGGTAAAGCACTCAAGGTGCGCGGGCTCTCTGACACGGGTTCAGTTCTTCCTTATCGCTGTTCGTTAGGCGGCGCCTCCCGGGTGACCTTTTCGGTTTTTTCTTCCTTGCTGCTTTCGTAACTGAGGCTGAGACATCCTGCAAGAGACGTAACCATGAGTGCCGTTGCCATTGTCAGCATAATGATCCTTTTCATTTTTCCCTCCTTCATAGGTTAAATCGTTTCCGACCGGTTTATCACCATATCATGCACACGGTCCTGCCCCGCAGGTTTCCTGTGGCCCTCAATCCCCCTCGTACAAGCGACCTCGATACTTGCCCAGGAAATGCAGGGCGATCAACTTTTCCCGGGCGACCAGCCGGTGGGCCTGCATCAACATACTTTCAGACTTTCCCGATTTCCGGCGGAGCGTCTCAAGCAGCTTCTCGGGCGGATTGTTTCCGAGAATTTCCCTGAATTGGGTGCGGTAATTATTGATCAGACTCACCCCTTCGACCACCACGTCATAGACTTTCCAATCTTCCCCTTTCTTGATGACCCGGTAGTTGATCGCCACATCGCCCTTCTTCGCCTTTACCATGCTCTGAACCTCGACCGTATTTTCGGAGAGGGGCATTTCCTTGGTGAAGGTTACCTGCTCATTGGTATAGGAGGTTATTTTATCGATATACGTATCTTTGAGGATCTTCCTGTAGAGCGCGACGAACTCCTTGCGCTGCCCCTGATTGAACTTGTTCCAATTCAAACCCAGCGTTCTTTTGGAAAGCTCTACGAAGTCGAATAATTTGTCGGCAGCGGCTTCTATTTTCTGCTCCTTTGCCTTCTTGCCCGCTTCTCCCTGGAGCTTGGGATCACCCAGCACATCGAGTACGTTTGAGGCGTTCGATTTCACGATATCAAAGGCAGGGCCTGCAAAGGCGAGACAGGGGAGCACCACAAGTGAAAAAAGCATGATCCCCGAACGCCCCCATCTCCTCATGATGCCACCTCCCCTCACCGGACATGGCCCGGCTCTTACGCCCTCCCGCTTCGCCGAACACACCTTCCGGCGCTCCCCTTTTGCATATCGAATATAAGCATCCGCATGAGAAACTCAAGAACGTCAGGCGCGATTTTTCATATCCCAGCGGGAGGACTGGAACAACAATTTCTGAAAAGAATATTTTGTGCAACAAAGGGAAGAAAAGACTACTTTTCGGCAGATACTGCCCCGTCAGCGGGGATGACCGGCAGCCATGATCCTCTGAAGAAAGATCTCCGTCCATTTTTCCTTTTTCTATAAAGCTTTTGCTATTCTTTCCTCAGGGACTGGAGGGTAACGGACTTCACCGGATAATGGGTAACCCTTCCGAAAGAGCTTTTCTTACCATTTCCGTCTTGTTGGATATCGGTCACCAGGATAAGGGGTATGAGATCCTCGATGGCTGCAAGGGCCTCGCGCTATACCTTTTCCGCAAAAATGATGAGGGTGTTTCCCCCTTCCAGGATCTCTTTTCCCGATGTTTCGGAAAGCCAGTATCGGTCCCGCTTCTTTTTTGACCAGAGTCTCCCGTAGAGGCGGATGCCCCAGACAAGGGGCTTCAGGAATACCTGCTTCGGTTTCTTCTTATCGCAGGTCACGGTCCTGATGGAAAATCCCGCGTGCTCAAGGGCGAAACGGATGAGGGTATAGCCGATGGGGCTCATGTGGAGGCCGAAAGTACGGCCACGGCAGGCGTTGAGAAAGGTCTCCCGCGAGATGGGCCGGGTGAAGAACCCGGTGACGAGAAATTTGAGCCGCCGCTCGATGTTGAGATAATTGGGCGTGGAGAGGATGAGGGTCCCCAAGGGCTTCAGTACCCGCGCAAGCTCCCGGACCGCGTTGTAGGGGTTTTCGGTATGCTCGATGCCCTCGAGAAAGCAGACATAGTCGAAGGTTGAATCATCATAGGGGAGGCGGGAGTTGAGGTCGCCCCGGTCGACGGTGAGCCCCGATGTGAGGAACTGGGAGGGGTCGATATCGCAGCAGGAGACGGTAAAACCCATAGAATGGAGCATTTTCGCAAGCGCCCCCAGGCCGGTAGGGATGTCGAGCACCCGCCCGCGAGGACGGCCGTTCAGGTAACCCAGTGCCTTCTCATGAACCCCGTCCCGGGCCAGAGGATGAATAGAATGCCTCGAATTGCCCATCCCATAGTATATCATACCGGGTCAGCCAGGTGAACCGAAGTCGGGGGACGTAAAGGCGTGGCGCGTTGATGGTTTGTGGGTTATTTGGAGGGCGCCTCTGATTGAGGGAAGACAGGTGACCGCGAATGAGCCTTGCCCTTTCCATTTTATTCGCAATCGGACGAGGAAATGGATATATTACTTAAGCGATTCCCGCAGCATACAATATATCCGAAGGAAGGCAAGAGATATGAAGGCGACGGAGCAGCTAAGAAACGAACATGAGGGCGTAAAGGTCATGCTCGGCATTTTGGGTAAGATGGGCCATCAACTGGAAACCACGGGAAATGTGGGCAAAGATCATTTTGAAAAGGTCCTCGAGTTTTTGAAAGTCTTTGTGGATAAATGCCATCACGGGAAGGAGGAAGATCTCCTGTTCCCTGCATTGGAAGCCGCAGGGGTCCCCAAAGACGGCCCCATCGCCGTTATGCTTTATGAACACGAGATGGGCAGAAGTTACGTCAGGGCTATGAGCGAAGCCTTTTCCCTCTACATATCCGGCAACAAGTCGTCATCCGAGGGCATTGTTCGGAACAGCCGCGAGTATATCGTGTTGCTCAACGCCCATATAGAGAAGGAAAATAATGTCCTCTTCGTGATGGCAGACGACCTTTTGCCGGAGGAAGAACAGGATCGGCTGCTTGAGGGGTTTGAAAAAATAGAAGAGGAACGGATCGGGGTCGGCAAACATGAAGAATTTCATCGCCTGATTAAGAATCTAAGCGGAATATATCTTGGCTGAAAAGGAGAATTTCATGGCTTTTAAAATCAGGGAAAATATCACCTGGGTCGGAAAGATCGACTGGGAGCTGCGAAAATTTCATGGAGAGGAATATTCGACCCATCGGGGTACAAGTTATAACTCCTATCTGATACGAGAGGAGAAGACCGCGTTGATCGATACCGTATGGGGGAGGTTCTCGGGTGAATTCGTGGAAAGCCTGAAGAAGGAGATTCCCCTTGAAAAAATAGATTTTGTCATCGCGAATCATGCGGAATCGGACCATAGCGGCGGACTCCCCGAACTGATGCGCCATATCCCCGATACGCCGATTTACTGCACTTCCAACGGGTTAAATTCCCTGAAGGGCCATTATCATCAGGACTGGAACTTCAAGGTGGTGAAGACGGGCGATATGCTCAGCCTCGGATCCAAGAAGCTGGTATTTATCGAAGCTCCCATGCTCCATTGGCCTGACAGCATGATGTCGTACCTCACAGGCGACGGCATTCTCTTCAGCAACGATGCATTCGGCCAGCACATTGCATCGGAACTGATGTATAACGACCTCGTGGACCAGGCGGAATTGTTCCAGGAAGCGATCAAGTATTACGCCAACATACTGACGCCTTTCAGCATGCTCGTTGACAAAAAGATCAAGGAAGTCGTTGCATTGAACGTGCCGGTAGAACTGATCTGCCCGAGCCACGGCGTCATATGGAGAAAAGACCCCTTACAGATTGTGAATAAATACGTTGAGTGGGCAGGCAGCTATGCCGAAAATCAGATTACAATCATCTACGACACCATGTGGGACGGCACGAGAAGAATGGCGGAAGCCATAGCCCGAGGAATCACGGAAGAGGACCCGACCGTGGCGGTCAAGCTGTTCAATATCTCCCGATCGGACAAGAATGACGTGATCACCGAGATTTTCAAATCCAAGGCCATCCTCATCGGGTCACCCACCATAAACCAGGGCATCCTGTCCGCTGCGGCCGCCATCCTGGAAGAAATAAAGGGCCTGAAATTCAAGAACAAGAAGGCGGCAGCCTTCGGCTGTTACGGATGGAGCGGCGAATCAATTAAAGTGATATCGGATAAACTCAAGGAAAGCGGGTTCCTGCTATTGAATGACGGAATACGCGAAAAATGGAATCCGGACACCGAGTCGGTCGCGAACTGTATTCGTTTCGGGAAGGAATTCGGGCTGAATCTAAAGAGCATGCCCTAAAGTATTTGCGAAAGAGGAGAGCGGAACCGGGCTGCGAAGAGGGAATTTTCGTCCCGTCTCCCGTAGCCGGCTGAAATATACCTATTTCTGTCCGGTCCGGCGCTGCTCCCGCTCTATTTCCCACAGCTTGGCCTGCTTCATGAAGACGTAATAAACCGTGCTCACCGCCACTATCAGTCCCGGGACGCCGTCGAGAAAGCCGCGCTTCAGAATATAATCTCTGAAAAACCTGTAAATCGGTCGGAAGAGCAGGTTCGGGAGGCGGAACTTTTTCCCTGCCTTCCAAAGATCTTCTGCGTAAGTCGCCGAATACCTGTCGATGGTCTTGATCTGGTCCGACGTATTCCCGTACGGAGCGTGCATGTAATAGCTCTTAAGGTGTCCCACTTTGCCTTCCACGTGGACCTTCGCGTGGAGGTCGCCTCTCCAGGCGCCTTTCGATTTCCTGTAGAGCCGTATCTCGTGATCGGGATACCACCCGCCGTATTTGATCTCCCTTCCTAAGTAGTAATTCCTCCTGTCGACCACGAACGCGTCGAAAGGGGTTTGAGAAGTCACGATCGCCCCGATCTCTTTCTTGATCTCCCTTGTGAGCCATTCGTCCGCGTCGATGAAGATGACCCACGGGTTACGGCATTGATCCTGGGCATACTGGTATTTTTCCCGGAAGTCGTTGCAATCGAACTGGACGAGCCTGTCGGTATAGCGGGTAATGATCGCGTGGGAGCCGTCCGTGCTGTGGGAGTCTACGACCACGACTTCATCGGCCCATCCGGCCACGCTTTCGAGGGCTTTTTCGATTGTGTTGCCATTATTGAAGACGATCATGTAGACGGACAGGGGCAGCTCGGCGGTGGGGCCGTCGGTTTCGGCAATGCGGCGTATCGGGTCTCCCGGGGTCATGGCATCTTTCCCATCCCGGCCTTTAGGGCGGGACGTTTCTCCGTCGGTAAATGTACACCAAAAAGTGCTTGAAATCAAACGGAAAAATATACCGGAAAATCTCTCACCGGGAGCCTTGACAAGAAGGCTTTCGGACTTACAGTAGGTTTATCCCCGAATCCTTCAGAGAGGGGGCGGGTTGGCGCCTGGGGCATAGAGACTCTAAGTGTGTGGCGTGGTTCTTCTCTATGCCTCTGAAATAAGCCCGCCCCCTACCGTTTCCGCGATTGGCAAACCCCTTGCTCCTGTGATACCATGTGGGATGAGCTTGGCCCGGGTGGCGGCAATCGGAAAAATTGATGTGGTGCGGGTAAATCGGTGAGCCCATCCCGGCTGGGCCGTAGGATACTTCCCCTTCTTTTTGCAGTGGTCCTGATTTTCATCACGGCCCTTGACGCCCGTGCCTGGACATGTAAGACCCATATATTTATCGCCCGCGAGGCAGGGATTACTGAGCCGGCGGCCGCCTGTTTCCCCGATATGACCAGGAAGGAAAACGACGCACTCCTGGGACCCTTCCACTGGCACAATCCTGCGCCCGATGCGGTCGTCACCGCTGAATATATCGAACGGTTCGGGGTAAGTTCAGAGGTATTCGTGAAGCAAGATGCATACCGGGCTTATTCTCTCTCTATCAAAGTTCCGGATCCGGCAGGCGTGCTTTATTGGAAAATATGCGACCTTTATGGGGCGATGAAAGGCGCGGGCCGTTGGGAGCATGAATATTACCTCACGGTAATCGCTCATTATGTGGGGGACCTCTCCCAACCCCTTCATAATTTCCCCTCCGGTCGCATACCTGCCGCTGACGGACGCTCCTATCCGGACGTGGGAATATGGGCGAAATCGGCCCACCTGAGTTTTGACATGGCCCTGGACCCTTACCTTCCTTTACAGGCGGAAGAAGACCGGGCAATAATCGATACAGCCTCCCGGCCGGCCGTCAACTCCATGACCGATCTCAAGCGCGAGATCGCGCGGATCGCGAATGCGTCTCTCGCTCTCGCCAATGCCTGCTACAGGGAAAAAAGGGGCCTCACCAAAAAGGAAGCTCTCACCCAGGCGGCGATGTCGATCAATCTTTTAAAGGCCGTGATAGAGGGAACAAAATCGCGGTAGCGGCCATCACTCCTGCCGGAACTCCTCTGCGGCAACTAACCTCCATTTGCCTTCTCCCTTGATTTCCAGCACCCGGTCATGATGGGCGATGAGAGTCGGCCTGTGGCCCACGCTCACATAGGTGGCGCCCATACCGCGAAGCTCTTCGTAGAGGTGGGCTTCATTGGCCACATCAAGGGCGCTCGTAGCCTCGTCGAGCATGGCATATCGGGGCTTCGAAAGGAGAAGACGGGCAAAGGCGAGGCGCTGCTGCTCGCCCAGGGAGAGGACGTGGCCCCAATCCAGCTCCGCATCGAAACCTCCGACCCTTTCGGGCAGGTCCACGAGCCTGACCCTCGCCAGAACCTTTGTAAGCTCTGTCTCCGCAATCTCGCGGGAGAGATGGGGATAGAGGAGTTGTTCCCTCAGGGACCCCAGGATCATATAGGGCCGCTGGGGAAGAAAGAGCATCTGGTCGAGGGGTGGACGCATCACCCGGCCGCTCCCCGAATCCCACAATCCTGCGATGGCCCTCAAAAGAGAGCTCTTGCCTGCACCGCTCGCGCCTACTATCAAAAGAGATTCATCGGGAGGCACGGAAAGAGAAAGGTCCGTGAAAAGGGTGTGGCCGTAATTGGGGGTCTGGAGGGTAAGGTGCTCGAGTGCCAGCCCGTGCTCCTCTACGGATTCGATTACCGGCAACCCCTCGTCCTTCTTCGGGGGCCTTTCGATAGCGGAAGAGAAGCTCTCGATACGGGTGACCCCGGCGGCGAATGCGCCTATCTGTTCGAATTGAGAGACAATGATCGACAACGCGGAAAGCACCTGGGAAAAGGCGCTCGAGGCCTGGGTCACCACCCCGAATTTTATGTCGCCCGCAAAATAGAGGGGCGCCATAACCGCAAAAGGAACCACGAGGATCAGGAATTCATAACCCCTTGTCACAAACGCAAGGTTCCGCTGCCAGCCTATAAGGAAATTCAGATTGGCCATAGCATGCATAAGGCGCTGCCTCACCTGGGAGGACTCCCTCTCCTCCCCTTGATAAAAGGCGATCGATTCGGCATTATCCCGGACATGGACGAGACCGTACCGGAGGTCCGCCTCCTTCCTCAACTGCTGGAAATTGAGGTTTATGAGCTTCTTCCCGAAAAACATGGTTGCCAGGGTTCCCACTGCGGCATAGATCAAGAGCACCACGACGAGCCTCGTCGAGATCGACCAGAGTATGCCCACAAAAGAGATGAACTGAATAAGCGAGAAAAAGAGGAGCGAGAGGAATTCGAGGCTATTCACCGTGAAGGATGAGATATCCTGTGCAATACGCTGGTCCGGGTTATCGATCCTGCCTTCCTGGTCGATACGGTAGTAGGAGCGGTTCTGAAAGTAACGGGATATGAAATGGTTCGTGAGCCAGGTCCGCCAGTTCACCCCAAGCTTCCTGCTCACGTAGGAGAAATATGCGCTTACCGGCGTGGCGATCACGAAAATAGCCAGGTATTTGATCATATTATAGGTGAAATCGCTCACCTTCTTTTCGCTAAGGGCAGTCATAAAGTCCCTTCCCACGAAATTGAGGATGATATTCATGGCAGAAAAGGCAAAGAGCAGCACAATGAGCAGGGCCAGCACACCCCTCGCCTTCCATTTCTCATCGGAAAACCAATAAAGCTTCGCTATTTTCCAAAAACCCTTCCACAACTGCCGGTCAAAAATATTTATTTTCACAGAGCCTCCCGGGACTAAAAAGACGGCGGACCGCCCAAAGGCGGATGCCTGAGAACTTTTATCACGCAAAGATTAATGGGGTCAATGGGGAAAGCGTGCGTGTGATGCGTGTGATGCGTGTGATGCATTAAGGCGTTGAGGCTTATAATCAGAAAAAACCGGCTAAGGGGCGAGATAAAGCAGTCTCAACGCGGAAGAACACAGGTGGGTACCTAAAAACGGGCAAATATCAAACATAGACCTGCGTGATGTAGCTCGCACCGTGAGCGCGACCAACAGTAGCCAACAGTAGGTGCCTTAAGCAGCGCCTGAAGCGGGGCGAGGCTCGGCCGAGTAAATTCGTTAGGGGGAATCGGGTGAGGAGCGAAATGAAGCCGGCTGGATGGGACAGCGCTCAAGTGGGGTGCAAAACAGGGGCGTTGTCTGGATGATTCTGCGTGATGTAGCTCGCACGGCGAGCGAGAAGGGGAGGCTTGGTCGGCTTCGCCGGCCGAGGGGGCGACGTGAGCCCCATTAATTGCCGTGAGCCCCTTAAATTGTGTGCCCTTTTACTTCATCACCCCCTGCCCTATCTGTTTGATCAGCCACAGGGCGAGGTTTACCGGGGTCCCTTCCATTTTGGTTTTTGCCCCTTCCCCCCATTTTTCGAGGAAGATATCGGTCTTTTCCGCCTCCGCCTTCACAATGCCGAGGGGAGGGACCTCTTCGCTCACGAGGGCTGAGATCTTCCTGGCCTTCTTATCGGTGGCTTCCACTTCCGTGACCGTGATGCTCTTCCCTTCCCAGAGGATTGTTTTTCGGCCTACCCGCTTTGCCACATAGGAATTCTGGAAGTCCCCCACCTCCCTCTCCTTTCCCTCGTAAAGCTTTCTCGGGACCATAAAAGGAATGTAATCTTTTATCTGGATTATTACTTCGAAAAGGCGGCCGGGGCCGTCTTTCGTCTCTTCCACGAGGAACCTGCTTGCCACGCTCGCTCCGCTCTCCGGGGCCACCTCGACCTCCATCCACGAACAGGTCTTCTCCTCGCACTTCGCCTTTTCGAGGGTCGATATATACATCCTGTACCGCTCGTTTTTCACACGATCGTGAATGGAATATATTGCCCAGGAGCCGGGCACAAAGCGGAATACCTCCCCGATAAGCATAACCGGCTTTTGCCCCCCGATCTCGGCGCATGGAGCCGCGGTACAGAGGCTGCAAAGAAGAATGAAACCGAATAGGCCCATCCCGGCACGGCGGCCATATGCTATTTTCATAATATCTTTCCCATTGAGTATCATACGATGGAGCCTGAAAGGGGCCCCCATTCACCTATCAGTCGGAAGGCTGGGATGCGTTTGAAATCACCTTTTTCGGGACGCAGCCGGGACCGAGCCTCGTGTACCAGAGGTCGGACTTTATCCCGTTACTCCAATGGCTTGCCGCCTGCTCGAAGACGATCGCCTTTCCTCCCTCGACAAAGGTAGGGTTTGCGCCCTCCACTATTTTCCGTTTCTTCCCCTTCTTTATGTCCACCAGGTACACCGTATCCATCGATCCTTCAGGCATGGCGGGGCTGAAGCAGAGGATATGGGTGCCGTCAGGGGAAAAACGGGGCCTTCGGTAGGGCGTGCCGTCAGTCGGGTCTTTGGGATATCGGAAGAGAGATTTGCCTTTCATGTCCACAATCTCGAAACCGCCGGCAAGGTCACTCACCGCATGCTGGTACGCGACAAGGGTCTGGTCCGGCGACAAAAAGGGTGCATCATAGACATAACCATTCTCGAGCAGCGTAGATGGATGGCTGACAATTGTCCGGAATTTGAGATTGAGAAGATCGACAGTGCTCACCGACATGGTGGCGGTCATCTTCCCGTTATCCCCTAAACGGGCTCCCGAAAGGCCAACAAAGACGAAGGCGTTGCCGTCAAAGGAAAATGTCGGGTCTTGAGCCCCCTGGACGTCTTTTATATCGAATTTCTTCGGCGGCCCTCCTGCCGTTGAGAGCAGATAAAGCTGACCGTAACCGGTAAGGCGGTCCTTTCCCGAATGGTAGAGCACCCACTTCCCGTCAGGGGAGAGGGAAGGGGATCCGTCCTGACCGGAAAAGGTAAGCTGGCGCTCCTGCATACCGCTCGGGTTCGCGATCCAGACGTTGCCCCCACGAATGAATACGAGCTTTTCGCTCCCCGTTGCGTCGGCCCCTGTCCAGAGAAGGGCCAGGAAAAGCACGATAAATACCGTTCGTACCACAAACCACCCCTTATTTTCCGCCATAATGCTCTCAATTTATAACATATGGGACGCGAGGTTCAACTGTTTTTCACCTGGAATGGCGTCAAAAGGGGCTCTGCGTCACCTGATCGTGTTCATTTGATAATTGGGTGCAATTTTCCCATAGATGAGGATAAGGGCCGAGAACCGGCTCGGATTACCCCAGAGGGTACACTCAGCGACCGGCAGAATGGCAATCCATCGCTCCTGTCGCGAAGGGAAGACAGAGTCCCCTGCCGCCGTCGGTCTGGCCGACCCACGGTTAGAGGTGTCATTGCTTATTTCGCTAACAACACGTTGCAGGTGGCTCCTTTGAGGACATTTCGCGCGACGCTGCCGATAAAGTATTTTGCGATCGCCGTTCTTCCCAAAGACCCGATCACAATGAGATCGACCTTGTTGTCTTCGGCCTCTTTCAATATCTCTTCATATGCGATGCCCCTGCGGATGCCCGTGACCACCTCTACTTCTTTCGTCTGGGGAAACTTCTCAAGCTGAGTCCGCATCCTTTGCTCGGCCTCGACCCGGGCCTGGTCACAAATCATCTCCAGGACCTTCTTTTCGAGGACGGTATCGACAAAGGGAATGGGGTGCAGCGGCTCCTCGTGGATCACATGGAACAGAAAAACCTTGGCCTTATATTCCTTTGCGATGTCGAGGGCCTGTTCTAACGCCTTGTCCGAATATTCGGAAAAATCGGTGGGTACAAGAATCCTGGTCGGCATGAGCATTTCTATGTCCTCCCTTCCCGTTCATTGATGGATATCTTATCTGATAGAATCATAATACCTGTCGCCCGTCGGATGGAACAGGCGGCCCGTGAGAATCTCGGGAACCTATTCCCAATTTTTCATTTCTTTTGAAAATATTGCATGCCCCATAGTCCTGAAGCGCTCACGACCCGTACCAGAAGATCTGCACGAGGACCATGGCAACGATCACCGCAATGCATGAGAAAGGGACGGCTATCTTCATATATTTCCAGAGGTCGATTTTGTAGCCCCGTTTCTCCAGCATGCCGCAGGCAAGGACGTTGGCGGTGGCGCCCACGGGGGTCAGGTTCCCTCCGATGCCGGTGCCTATGAGCATCCCGAAATAGAGATAGAA